>CACXFF010000185.1 GCA_902766805.1 uncultured Coriobacteriaceae bacterium
CACACCCCTCGCGCACCAGGGCGTCCCTCCGCGGGGCGCCCTTTTGGTACCAAAAAGACTACGTCTATTTGGTAACAACGGCTGGCAAGCGCACCCACTCGTCGTAATGTGCATCATGACCACCCACGAGGGTATTACAGTATGAATGTTGGAAATCGTGCCCGTCCTGTTCGGGCCTGTACGGAAATGAGTAGACCATGAACATCGTGAAGAATCTGGACGGACAGAAGCTGGAAGTCACCCTGGAAGGGCAGCTGGACACGAAGTCCGCGCCCGAGCTGACCAAGGAGATCTCCGACGACCTGTCGCAGGTCACCGAGGTCGTCATGGACTTCGCGCGGGTGGAGTACGTCTCCTCCGCGGGCATGCGCGCCCTCATGCTCGCACGCAAGACCTTGGGCGACCGCGGCACCATCGCCGTGATCAATGCCAACGACATGGTGAAGGAAGTGTTCGCGCTCACGGGCTTCGATCGGCTTCTGATCCTGAAGTAACGCAGCGCGAGGCGCATCTCATAGCACGGCATATTGCAGGGGAGCATGGCGCGCTGTCGGCTACGGCGGCGCGCCATGCGCATATAGAGGGGGCTAGCATGCAGCATCCTGTCCCGTCTGACAGCCACGCAGCTGCAGACGTCACGCTCGAGCCGCAGGCCTTGGACACCGACCAAGCCGCACGTGCGCCTCAGGAGCCGCGAGACATCGTCACGCTGTTCCGCCGCCAGGCGCGCCTCACGCCTGACAACGTCGCCGTGCGCTACCGCGACCAGAGCTGGAGCTACCGCGAGGTGGACGCGGTCAGCGATCGCATCGCCGCCTACCTGCGGGAGAAGGGCGTGCGCGCGGGCGACGTGGTGTCGATCCTCATCCCGCGCGGCGAGCACATGGTGTTCGCGTCCCTGGGTGCGCTCAAGGCCGCGGCGCTCTATCAGCCCCTCGACCCCAGCTACCCGACGGAGCGCCTGGAGTTCATGATCTCCGACGCCGAGGCCAAGCTGCTCATCGCCGACCGCGCACTGGTGGAGCGTGTGGCGGGCTACCAGGGCGAGACGCTCTTCCTCGACGAGATCGACGCGCTGCCCGACCCGACCAGCCTCCCCGAGCCCCCTGGCCCGCAGGACGGCTTCATCCTGCTCTACACCTCTGGTTCTACGGGCACGCCCAAAGGCGTGATCCTGGAGCACCACAACCTCTGCAATTTCTGCCACTGGTATCGCCGCTACTACCAGCTCGCCGAGACGGACCGCGTGGCGGCCTACGCGAGCTACGGCTTCGACGCGTGCATGATGGACCTGTACCCCGCCCTCACCACGGGCGCGGCCGTCGTCATCGTGCCCGAGGAGATTCGCCTCGACCTCGTGGCGCTGCAGGAGTATTTCGATGCCAACGGCGTCACCCACAGCTTCATGACCACGCAGGTGGGCCGGCAGTTCGCGGAGTTCTACAGCGGGACCACGCTCAGGCACCTCTCGGTGGGCGGCGAGACGCTCGCCCCGCTCGCCCCGCAGGGCAAGAGCTTCGCCTTCTACAACGCCTACGGCCCGACGGAATGCACGATCTTCACCACGGTCTTCCCGGTGGACCGCCTCTACGAGCGCGTGCCCATTGGCAAGCCGCTCGACAACGTGCGCCTCTACGTCGTGAACGAGCAGGGCGAGCAGGTGGCCCCCGGCGAGCCGGGCGAACTGTGGGTCGCGGGCGCCGGCGTCGGCCGCGGCTACCTCAAGCGCCCGGACAAGACCGCAGCCACGTTCATCGCCAACCCCTTCACGCAGGAGGCGGGCTACGAGCGCGTCTACCGCACGGGCGACATCGTGACCCTGCTGCCGGACGGCTGCGTCGACTTCCTGGGTCGCAACGACAGCCAGGTCAAGATCCGCGGCTTCCGTATCGAGCTCGCCGAGGTGGAGGCGGTGGTCCGCGCCTTCCCCGGCGTGACCGACGCCACGGTGCAGGCCTTCGACGCGCCGAGCGGCGGCAAGTACATCGTCGCCTACCTCGTGGGCGACGCTCCGCTCGACACCCAGGCCCTCAGCGCCTTCATCGCCGAGCGCAAGCCGCCCTACATGGTGCCCGAAGCCTACGTGCAGCTCGACGCGATCCCCCTGACCCAGAACCAAAAGGTCGACAAGCGCGCCCTTCCGCGGCCTGCGCCGAGCGCGAGCGCACGGGGCGCGCGCCAGAAGCCCAGCAACGACCTGCAGCGCCAGATCGCCCAAGTCGTGGGCCAGGTCGTTGGCACGGACGACCTGGGCGTGGACGAGCGGCTCGTGGACCTGGGGCTCAGCTCCATCTCGGCCATCCGGCTCGCCACACTCGTCTACGAGGGCTTCGGCGTGCGGCTCAACGTGCGCGAGCTCGTCGACGGCGCGAGCATCCAGACCATCGAGCGCGCGATCCGCGATCAGGGCGCGTGGGAGGGCGCGACCCCGGCCGATGCCGACGCCAGCTCCCACGCCACCGGACCTGCGCGCCTGAGCTTCGCCCAACAGGGCGTCTACATCGACTGCGTGGCCGACCCGACGTCGGTGCGCTACAACCTGCCCTTCGCCCTCACGCTGCCCGAGGGCACGAGCGCCGAGGAGCTGGTGGCGGCCGTGCGCGCGGTGATCGCGGCGCACCCGTACGTCCTGTGCCGCTTCGTCCCGGGCGACGGCGACGAGATCGTCCAGGAGCCCATGCCCGACGCGACGCTCGACATCCCCGTCACGCAGGTGGAACAGGACGCGTACGAGGCCTATGAGCGCGCCTTCGTGCGGCCCTTCGACCTCGCCACGGGTCCCTGCGTGCGCTTCGAGGTCGTGCAGGCCGAGCAGCTCCACCTGCTCGTCGACCTGCACCACCTGGTCTCCGACGGCGGCACGGTGGACCTGTTCTTCCAGCAGCTCTGCCAGGCGCTCGACGGCCAAGAGCTGCAGACGGAGCGCTACAGCTACTACGACTTCGTCGCCGACGAGCGCATCGATGACGAGACGGAGGCCTTCTTCCGCACGCAGATGGCCGACGTGGAGCAGGCGACCGAGCTCATCCCGGACGTCTACGAGCAGGGCCTGCCCCATCTCGAGGCCCGCGTCTCGCTGCCCGCCGACTTCGAGGCCGTACGCGACTTCGCCCGCGCCTGGACCGTCACGCCGGCGGCCGTCTACCTCGCCGCGCTCGAGCTCGTCGTGGGCCGCTACGTGTGCGAGGACGCGGTCTCGGTCGTCACCGTCTCGAACGGCCGCGGTGACGTGCAGGTGAGCAACACCTTTGGCATGTTCGTCAACACGCTGCCCCTGACCATCACGCTCGACCACCGCGAGGCCTGCCAGGACTTCATCCGGCGCGTGGCGCAGTGCTTCTCCGCCACGCTCGCGCACGAGAGCTACCCCTTCGCCCGCATCGCGGCGCTCTACGACTACCACCCGTCGGTTTCCTACGCCTATCAGATCGGCGTGCTCAACGAGTACCGCACGCAGCGCGGCGTGCTCTCCGTGCGGGAGATGGAGGCCGACATCGTCAAGGTGCCAGTCTCGGTCTTCGTCGATGGCACGGAGGACGACGCGCGCCTCATCGTGGCCTACGACAGCGCCCTGTACAGCGCGCAGATGATGACTGATTTCGTCCGCTGCTGGGCAAACGCCGTGCGCGGCCTCGTGACCTGCGCCTCGGTGGCCGACATCAGCATCACCGACGCGGAGCAGCAGGCGGTGCTCGATACCTACAACCGCCCTTGGGACCTGGACTACGACCGCAGTGACAGCGTGGCCACGCGCTTCAAGCGCATGGTCGCGACCCATGCCGACAAGCCGGCGATCGTCTTCCAGGACGTCTCCTACAGCTACCGCGAGCTCGACGAGCTCACCGACAGCCTCGCGGCCCGCATCTACCAGGTCGCCCGTGAGATCACGGGCAAGGACGACTTGGCCGAAGAGGTCGTCGCGATCATCCTGCCGCGCGACGAGCAGACCATGATCCTGCCCTTGGCCGTGGTCAAGGCGGGCATGGGCTACGAGCCGCTCGACCCGAGCTACCCGGCCGAGCGCCTCAACTACATGGTGCAGGACGCGGGTGCTTGCCTGCTCATCGCCGAGGACGGGCTGCAGTCCGCCGTCGACGCCTACCAGGGCGCCGTGCTCACGGTCGACGAGCTCTACCAGATGGAGGTGCCCGACGTCACGCCCGTGCCGCCGCGGCCCGAGAGTCTCTTCATCATGCTCTACACCTCGGGCTCCACGGGCGCGCCCAAGGGCGTCCAGATCGAGAACGGCAACATCGTGGCCTACGCCCACGGCATGCGCCACACCTTCTACACCGAGCAGGACAACGTCGCGGCCTACGCGTCGTTCAGCTTCGACGTCAACATGGCCGACGTCTTCTGCTCGCTGCTCGTCGGCGCCACCGTGCACCTCGTGCCCGAGGAGGCGCGCATGGACCTGGGCCGCCTGGCCGCCTTCTTCGATGCGTCGCGCATCACCACGCTGCTGCTCACCACGCAGGTGGGCGTGCAGTTCCTGCGCAACTATCCGCAGCTCGAGACGCTGCGCCTGCTCGTCATGGGCGGCGAGAAGCTGCCGGCCGTCGATCCGTCTGGCATCAGCTACACGATCGCGAACGGCTACGGCCCCACCGAGAACTGCTGCGGCGTGAGCGTGTTCCCCATCGAGCATTGGGAGCCCAACATCCCCATTGGCAGGCCCATCCCCACCATCCACGCCTACGTGCTCGACAAGACGGGGCACCGCCTGCCTTCCGGCGCGGCGGGAGAGTACTGCCTCTCCGGCCCGCAGACGAGCCGCGGCTACCTCAACCGTCCCGACAAGACCGCCGAGGCCTACGAGGACTGCCCCTTCAACGAGTTCCGCATGTACCACACGGGCGACATAGTGCGCTATCGCGCGAGCGGCGACGTGGAGTTCGTGGGCCGCAAGGACGGCCAGGTCAAGATTCGCGGCTTCCGTATCGAGACCAAAGAGGTCGAGGCGACCATCCGCGGCTTCGAGGGCGTCCGTGACGTGACGGTGCAGGCCTACGACTACGAGGGCGGCGGCAAGTACCTCGCGGCGTTCGTCGTGTGCGACGGAGTCCTGGACGCGGACGCGCTCGCGGCGTACGTGAAGAGCCAAAAGCCCGCTTACATGGTGCCGTCGGTCATCATGCAGATCGACCGCGTGCCCCTCACCATCAACCAGAAGGTCGACCGCAAGGCCCTGCCCACGCCTGTGCGTCAGCAGGCGCACTACGTCGCGCCCGAGGGCAAGACCGAGGAAGAGCTCTGCGAGATCTTTGGCAACGTCCTTGGCGTCGAGCGCGTGGGTGCCGAGGATGACTTCTTCGACATTGGCGGCAGCTCCATCCTCGCCATGAAGGTGGTGCTCGCGGCCGAGAAGCAGGGCCATGAGCTCGTCTACAACGACGTCTTTGCCCACCCGTCGCCGCGCGCGATGGCGGCCTTCCTCGCCGAGCGCGAGGGCGCGGGCGCTGGCGCTGGTGCGGGCGAGGGTGCCGCGCTGCAGGACGCGTCCGCCGCGCCGCAGGACCTGAGCACCTGGACGCCGCCCGAGGTCGGCCCGGACGGCTACGACTACCGGCCCATCCACGAGCTGCTCTCCCGCAACACGCTCGCGGCCTTCCGCGACGGCACGCGCAACGAGCTGGGCGACGTGCTGCTGCTCGGCGCGACCGGCTACTTGGGCAGCCACGTGCTGCACGAGCTGCTGCGCACGACCGACGGCACGCTGTACTGCCTGGTGCGTCCGCGTGCGGGCGAGGACGCCAAGGAGCGCTTGGTGGCGACGCAGCGCGGCTATTTCGGCGACGCGGGTGCCGAGCTCGCCGCGGGTGCGCGCGTGCAGGTGATCGAGGGAGACGCCACGGACGCGGCTGCCCTGGAGGGCTTCCAGGCGCCGCATGCCGGCCTCACCGCGATCAACTGCGCCGCCAATGTCAAGCACTTCGCCAAGGGCAACGAGATCGGGCGCATGAACGTCGACTCCGTCCGCAACCTCGCCGCCTGGTGCGAGCGCAACGACGCGCTTCTGGTGCACATCTCCACCGGCAGCGTCATGGGCTACCGCAAGCAGGGCCTGCCGCCCGAGAGCTTCCGTTTCGACGAGCAGCTCCTCTACGCGGGTCAGACGATAGACAACAACCAGTACGTCCACTCCAAATTCCTCGCCGAGCGCCACATCTACGAGGAGGTTCTGGCCCACGGCCTGCGTGCCAAGGTCCTGCGCGTGGGCAACCTGGCGCCCCGCGATGCCGACGGCGTGTTCCAGGCCAACTACCGCACCAACAGCTACATGAACACCCTGCGCGCACATGCGGCGTTGGGCGCGGTGAGCTACGACCTGCTCGACGTGCCCACCGAGTTCTCGCCGATCGATGCGGTGGCGCAGGCGGTCTTGGCCTTGGCGACCACGCCGGACGACTGCATCTGCTATGCGCCGCTCAACCCGCATCGGCCGCTTTTCGGCGACGTCATCCGCTGCCTGAACGAGGCCGGTCATCCCATCCGTGTGGTCGAGGGCGATGCCTTTGGCCGGGCCCTGGCCGACGCGTTGGCCGACGACACGCTCAGCGAGGCGGTCAGCAGCCTGTTGGCCTACGACAGCAACGACGGCGTCGAGGAGATCGGCGTGGAGTGCCTGGATGGCAGCCTCACCACGCGCGTCCTGCGGCGTCTGGGCTTCGCGTGGCCCGAGACGGGCTCGGCCTACATGCACCGCTTCGTGGGCAGGTTGGAAGAGCTGGGCTTCTTTGGGGGAGGACAAGCGTGAAGCTGCTACACGACCTGGTCGTTGATTACGCCGCGACCCATCCCGACAAGTCGGCGCTCGAGGGGCCGCGAGGCGTGATGAGCTACGGAGAGCTCGACGCGCGCAGCGCCGCGCTCTCCCGCCGGCTTACCGAGCTGGGCGCGGGCGAAGGCAGTGCGGTGGCGGTGTACGTCCCGCACATCAAGGAGATCATGCTGGGCTGCATCGCGGCGCTGCGCACGGGCTGCATCTTTGTGCCGTTCGATGACGACTACCCGTCCAAGCGCCTGGAGTACATGCTCGAGGACGCCGGGATCGTCGCGCTGCTCACGACCCGCGAGCTGTGGGAGGCCAAGCCTTTGGACTTCCCGCAGGACAAGGTCGTCTATCTCACGGAGGTGCCGGGCACGACCGAACCGACGCCTACGCCGGAGGGCCTGGGCTTGGACTCTCCGGCCATGCTGCTCTACACCTCGGGTACCACGGGCAAGCCCAAGGGCGTGCTGCACGCCCATCGGATGATGCTGCACATTGCCGACTGCTGCAAACGCTATCCCGACACGGCCATGGACGAACGTACGCGCAGCGGCGTCATGTCGAGCTTCCCCTTCGTCGCCACGGAGATGGTCCTCTTGGGGCCCTTGTCCTGTGGTGGCACGGTGTGCATCTCGCCAAAGGAGGCGCGCAACGACCTGGACGTCCTGCACCGCTTCTTCCGCGAGGCGCGCGTGACCCACGCGTTCCTGCCCTGCTCGCTGGCGGCGATCATGGCCGAGGACTACGACATCTCGGGCATCTATGTCTATGCCGCGGGCGAGAAGCTGCGCAACTTCCACGCGCTCGTGCCCGGCAACGAGCTCATCAACCTCTACGGCTCCACCGAGGTTGGCCCCATCATCTGCAAGCGCATCCGCGGCGACGAGGAGCGCATCCTCGTGGGCAAGCCGTATGACAACACCTCCACCCTCATCGTGGATGATGACCTGAAGCCCGTGGCGGGTGGCGAGGTCGGCGAGCTGCTCGTGTCCAACGACTACATGTCCACGGGCTACCTCCACCTGCCCGAGCTCAGCGCCGAGAAATGGATCGTGCGCGACGGGGTGCGTTGGTTCCGCACGGGCGACCGCGCGGCCTACGCGAGCGACGGCGACATCGACATCCTTGGGCGCACCGACAACATGGTCAAGCTGCGGGGCTTCCGCATCGAGACCGGCGAGGTCGAGGCGCAGGTGGCCAACGCGGTCGCGCGCCTGGGCCTCACGGACGTGGGCCAGGTCGTCGTGGTGGTCAAGACGGTGAGCGGCATCCAGCGCCTGACCTGCTACTACGAGGCCCCGCACGAGATCGACCGCGAGGCGGTCACGGCCGAGATTTCCGACTACCTCGCCGAATACATGCTGCCCGACCTGTGGATGCGCGTGGACGCGTTGCCGCGCAACCTCAACGGCAAGGTGATGCGCAACGAGCTTCCGCAGCCCGTGCTGCGGGTTGGCACCGTGAGCGGCATGGACAGCGAGGTCGTCGCACGCGTCGTGAGGACGGCTGCCGCGGTATTGGGCTGCACGAACTACATTGGGCCCGAAGACCGCTTCACCGAACTGGGCGGCACGTCGCTCACCGCGATGAAGTTCGTCACGGAGCTGCGCGTGCAGGGCATCAAGATCGGCGCCGCCGAGGTGCTGCAGCACGACGTGCTCCGCGCGATTGCCGACGCGGCCGACGTCGCCTACGAGCAGCTCTGGACGTCCGCGGAGTACGACCGGGTGGTCCGCGACTTCGCCGCGCGCGGCGAGCACATCGAGAAGGTGCTGCCCATCTCCACCTGGCAGGACGAGTTGCTCTTCGAGCAGCTCATCTTCCCCGAAACCAACAACCGGCGCGCCGTGGTGGCCTTGGAGCTCGACGGCACCATCTCCGAGGAGCACCTGCGCGAGGCGCTCGACATCATCGCCCAGGAGTTCGAGGAGCTGCGCTCGTCGATCGTCTACCGCAAGGTGAGCGTCATCCAGCAGGTGATCACCGACCGCAGCATTCCACTGAAGGTCGTCGACAAGGAGAGCGTCGACCTGCAGGAGCTCTACGAGCGCTATAACAGGATGCTCTACGCCCGGGTCGATCCTCAGCGCAACGTCATGCTCAAGATGCTCTGCCTGCATGCAGACGGCAAGAGCTTCCTCTACGTGATCTCGCAGCGAATCTCCGTGGGCCAGGCCCGGCGCCGGGCCTGTATCGCGCGGCTGATGCAGCTGCTAGAGGAGCGCGAACCCGACAACGAGTCCATCAGCTGGTGGCGCGAGGTGCTCGAGCAGGCGCTGCGTGACCTGCCGGACGACGAGGGCGCGGAGCGCTTCTCGGTCAAGCAGGCGCACGTGATGGCGACAGAAGATGAGCACCCAGACATCCGCGTCTACTCGCACGACGCCGGCCCGGAGCTCGTGTTCGTTCACACGGCCAACACCGGCAGCGAGGCGTACTACCGCCTGGCGCGCCGGATCGAGGACAAGGTCTCGTTTTCTGCCATCAACACGTACAACCTCTACCACCCGGACGAGGCCGTGCATGGGATCTCGGCGTTGGCAGCCCACTACATCAAGCTGCTCAAACGCCAGCAGCCCGAGGGGCCGTACCGGCTGGGTGGCTGGTGCTACGGCGGCGTGGTGGCGCACGAGATGGCCTGCCAGCTGGAGGAGGCGGGGGAGGACGTGCGGCTGCTCGTCATGCTGGACTCCCATGCGCTGGACAGCGAACGGCTGCGCGAGGTCTCCAAGGGCATGCTGGCGGAGGTGAACCGCGCGTACTTCGAGACCTGTCCGCTCTTTGCCGAGCTGCGTGAGGGCGGCATGCTGGAGGCCATGGTGGACAACGCCGCGCACGTGTCGGAAGACCTGCGGAGCCACACGCCGCGGCACTTCCACGGACGCACGCTGTACTTCAGGCCCGACGTGGTGCCTGCCGCCGCCAAAGGCGCGGACTACCAGTACTGGGCGACCTTCATGGAGTTCGAGGCGGGCAACTACGAGAACTACTGCGACCGCGACAAGCTCACCATCGTCCACACGCCCCACGAGCACGACCTGATGATGGACGACGAGTCGCTCGACATCATCGTCCCCGCCCTCCTCTCGGCGGTCGAGTCCAGCAGCTGAGCTCCCTTTGTTACCGTAGAGCCTTTGGCTCTACGGTAACAAAGTGTCGCCCGAATCAGCGCTGTTACCAGCAAGCCGAAGGCTCCGGGGTAAC
>CACXFF010000186.1 GCA_902766805.1 uncultured Coriobacteriaceae bacterium
GACCCCCTCTACCTGCGTGCCTTTGCCGAACGCTTGGGAAGTGGGGGGAAATCGCTTGGATGCTTGGGGATAGTCAGGCCAGATCTGTGGACCTTGGCCCACCCGCGCCGTACGCTGCCTGCCACGTTGACGGTCGTTGAGAAAGGGGCGCCAACATGGAAGAGCTCACGAGCCTGGGAGAGTCGGTCGCCGCGACCAAGGGGCGCTACGACGCCGCGTGCAAGCGGCTGCTGGCCGAGAGGCAGGTGCTGGCGCGCGTCTTGCGCGAGTGGGTGCCGGAGTTCGCGGGGGCGCCAATCGGGCAGATCGAGCGCGAGGGGTTCGAGGCGGAGCCGCGGCTGGGGGAGGACGCCGTCGGCCGCGACGGGCCGCCGGGAAGGGCGCGACTGCTCGCAGGCGAGGACGTCACGCTTGCGGAGGGGACAGCCATCTTCGACGTGCGCGTTGCGGCACTCGTCCCAGGTGGCGGGCGCGTGGAGCTGGATGTGGAGGCCCAGGACGACTTCCGGCCTGGCTACCCGCTGCTGAAGCGCGCCGCCTTCTATGCCGCCCGCCTGCTATCCCAACAGGGGGACGAGGTGTTCCCGGGCTCGCACTACGAGCGCGTGCACAAGGTCGTTTCCGCTTGGGTTTGCTCCGACCCGCCTCAGGCGTTCGCGGGCACCGTAACGTCGTTCAGCATCCGGCCCGAGGGGCTGGTCGGCGAGGCGCCCTTCGGGGCGGGGGAATGCGACTATGTCCAGGTTCTGATGCTGTGCCTGAGGGGGCGTCGTCCGGGTAGCTCGCCCGGCGCGCTGGGCATGCTGGAGGTGCTGCTGTGCGACGGTATCCCCGCGGGCGAGCGGCTCGCTATTCTGCGCGACCGCTACGGTATGATGGTGACGAGGGAGATAGAGGAAGGGGTGGGCGACATGTGCAACCTGAGCGATGGCGTCTTCCGCCGCGGCGTGGAGCAGGGTCGCGAGGAAGGGCGCGAGGAAGGGCGCGAGGAAGGGCGCGAGGAGGCGTTGCTGGGAACCCTGCGGAGCCTCATGGCCAAGCTCGGCCTCGCGCCGGACGCCGCGTGCGACCTCGCGGCGGTCCCCGACGCCGACCGCCCGCGCCTTCTGGCGGCGCTGCAGGCCTGAGGCGCTGGCGAGGAAGGGGTGGGCGACATGTGCAACCTGAGCGATGGCGTCTTCCGCCGCGGCGTGGAGCAAGGCCGCGAGGAAGGCCGCGAGCAAGGCCGCGAGGAGGAGCGCGCCAGGTACCTGGAGGCCGCGGCCTCGCTGGTCCGCGACGGCGTGCTGGCGCTGCGCGAGGCGTCCGAGCGCCTCGGCTTCTCCGAGCAGGAGCTGCGGGCTGCGCTCTGACGCGGCCGAGGAAGGGGTGGGCAGCGCCACAAGGCCTGTGGCGCGTGAAGGAGCGCTCGGCCGCGCGGCACAACCCTCACGCGCTGCGCTTCCCCAGCTCCACGCGCACCTCGGGCACGATCTCTTCCACGAACCAGCGCGGCCCCTCGTAGAACAGGTAGGTGCGCCTCCCGCCGATCTGCACGTAGTAACGCATGCCCGCACCACCCACCTTGAGCGAGTGAGCCTGGCGTGCCTCTAGCACGCGGTCGATCTCGTAGCGTCGGCCGTCGCGCCATACCACCGCCACGGGCAGCGTCTTGCCCTCCTCGTCGGTGACGGAATACACCTTCACGTACGTTTTGCGCCGCGTCTCGATGCCTTCCATCGTGCGCCTCACGCGAAATACGAGTACGGATGGGTGACGTTGTCGCGCTCGGGATCCAAGCCGGCCAGGCGTGGGTCGCGCAGCTCTCCCGCGCGCCGCACGGCGTGGTTGCCGAAGCGTCCGCGCAGCCGATCGCTCGTGCGGTCCACGCTCTGCCACTGCAGCCGCCTCTGTTCCTCGCCGAACACGTCCAGCTGCACGGGACCATGCTGCGCCACCTCGAGCCCCGCCGCCCTCACCCCGATCTGCCGTGCGGGCATGCGGCCAAAGTCCCACCAGTCCAGCATCAGCTGCGCGGCGGCGTGGCAGAGCTCCTGCGTACTGTCGGTCGCTTGCGGCAGCGTGCGCTGGCGTTGGCCGCCCATGGGCAGGTCAAAGTCGGCCCCGCGCGCCGAGACCCCCACCGTGCGCGCAGCTAGCCCCAACGCCCGTAGCCGTTGGCAGACCGACTCGCCCAACAGCCACACCACTTGGCGGGCCGTCTCGCCGTCAGCCACGTCGAACGGCAGCGTCATGGCATTGCCGACCGATTTGACCGCTCGTTCCACGTCGCAGAAGTCGAGCGCGAGGTTGCGCACGGGGCTCAGGTCCTCGCCGCGGGCAAACGAGCGCAGCACCGCTCCCATCTTGCCCAGCAGGCGCACGAGCTCGTCTGCGGGCGCACACGCCAACTGGCCGATGCTGCGGATGCCGATGCGTCGCAACTTGCGCTCGGTGGCGGGCCCCACGTACAGCAGCTCGCGTGCGGGGGAGGGCCACATGCGTCGCTCCAGCGTGGATGGCGTGAGGGTCATGATGCGGTCGTGCCCGGCATGGTCGCTGCCGAATTTGGCCGTGATCTTGTCCCAGCCCACGCCCACCGACACGGTGACGCCCAACTCGGACTTGACGCGCTCGGAAATCTCCTGCGCTATGAGCAGTGGCTCGTGCGACCACAGGCGCGTGCTGGCGCTCACGTCCAACCAGCACTCGTCGATGCCAAAGGGCTCAACTTGGCTGCTGTAGTCATAGTAGATACGCCGGCAGCGTTCGCCGTATGCGTGGTAGAGGCCCAGTCGCGCGGGCACCACGATGGCTTGGGGGCATGCTTTGCGCGCCTGCCAGAGCGTCATGGCCGTGCGCACCCCGCTGGCTTTGGCCTCACGCGACGCTGCCAACACGATGCCGTGGCGGGCCTCCTCGTCCCCGCCCACGATCACGGGTAGATGGCGTAGGCGCGGATTCTCGGCCTGCTCGATGGAGGCATAACAGGCGTTCATGTCGGCGTGCAGGATGCAGCGCGCGGGCTGCGCGACGTTCGTGCTCATGGCATGTCCCTCCTTACCATAGAACATCAGTTCGTATCCTACCATACGAGAGGGGTCGGACAAAAAATGCCGCTACCCCAAACGCGCGCTCCACGGGTTCGCGAACGTGGCACACTGGGAGCTGTGATGCAGGCGCCGATGGCCGCGCCACCGCACGGAAGACAGGAGATCCCATGCACAACAGCAAGCTCACGCGCCGCGCGTTTCTGTCGGGTGCGGCTGGGTTGGCCGCGCTTGCGGGCACGGCGTGCACGACCGCTACTGGCGGGCAGTCCGCCGCCACTGGGCAGCCAGCTACCACCGTAGCCGCCTCGCGCGTGGACGAGCTGTTGGGCGCCATGACGCTCGACCAAAAGCTCGCGCAGCTCGTGATGCCTGCCCTGCGCAGTTGGAACGAGGTCGACATCACCGATCTGGATGCGGCTGCCGAACTGGCGGAGGCCTTGGGCCGTCACCAGTACGGCGGCGTGATCCTCTTTGGTGCCAACGTGAAGGATACCGACCAGACGCTGAAGCTTGTGAACGCCCTGCAGGCCAACAACGTCGAGGCTGCGCAGGCCGCGAAGACCACTGCGATCCCGTATTTCGTGGCGGCCGACCAAGAGGGCGGTTCGGTCGCGCGCCTTTCCATGGGTACGCGTGGCACAGGCTCGATGGCCATCGGCGCAACGGGTGCGGCCGCCGAGGAAAACGCGCGGACCACGGGCCAGATCTTTGGCGAGGAGCTCGCGGCCTTGGGCATCAACGTGAACCTTGGCCCCTGTGCCGACATCATCACCGACCTGTCTGACCCTGGCATGAGTACGCGCCTGTTCTCCGACGATCCCGACGTGGTCACGCGCTGCTCGCTCGCCTTTGGCAAGGCCGCGGCCGCGAGCAACGTGGTTACCTGCTACAAGCACTTCCCGGGCGCGGGGGACGGTTCGGATGATCCTACGGCCACGCACCTCACGTTGGAGCAGCTGCGCAAACAGGGCCTCGCGGCCTTCACGGCGCTCATCGACGATGGCGTGGAGATGCTCATGACGGCGGCCACCACCTTCCCCGACTTCGACGACGAGCAGACGATGGCCGATGGCAGCAAGGGATACTATCCGGCCACCTGCTCGCCCCGCATCATTGGCAAGCTGCTGCGCGAAGAGTTGGGATACCAGGGCGTGGTGATGACCGACGCATTGGAGATGGAGCAGTTCGTGACCGAGCCGACCACGGGTGCGCAGCTCTTTGCAGGCGAGCCCCACGGCGTGGACTCGCAGGTGAACATCGCCGTGGCATGCCTGCGGGCGGGCTGCGACATCCTGCTGCTGCCCTGGGACCTGCGCAACGCCGACGTCGCGAGCAAGTATGACGACTACTTCAAGGCGCTCGCGCAGCAGGTCAAGGACGGCAAACTCAGCGAGGAGCGCATCGACGAATCGGTGCAGCGCATCCTGGCGCTCAAGGAGGTGCGCGGCGTGCTGGCGTTGGGCGTCAAAGATGGCAAGGAGCTGGAGGAGGGCATTACCGCGGCGCAGGCCGTC
>CACXFF010000187.1 GCA_902766805.1 uncultured Coriobacteriaceae bacterium
ATATCGGAGACCACGCGCGAGAGCATGCGATCGAGCAGGCGCATCGGCCGGTAGTGCAGCGCAAAGAAGTAGATCATGAAGCCAAAGGCTCCGAACCCGATCATGGAGCGGTCGATGGGAGTGCGCGACAGGATGTAGTAGGTCTGCCAAACGCCACCCGCGATCATAGACGCCAGGATCACCGCGTAGCGCTCCACGTAGATGCGCGGCGCGGTGGCCATCCGGTACGCGAAGATGACGATCGAGGCGATGAAGATGCCGTAGGCGATGATGCGGTGGAAGTGCTGTCCCACAAGCGGCGTCATGGCCCAGTACGGCGCCCCGTCCACCAGCACGGACGACGTGTAGAACGCATGGCCAAACACCTGGTTGAGCAGCAGCTGCGCACAGTCGATCGCCACGGGCACGCTGACGAGTCGGAACGTGGACGCCCAACGCCGGTCGATGTGGCAGTAGTCATAGGTGAACTTGAGCAGCGCACACACCGTGAGGTCCATGCCCAAATAGTACAGGTAGCAGCCGATGAGCGCGATGGGCTGGCTGTCCGACGCGATGATGACCAGATTGCCGAACATGGGAGGGATGAGCGCCACAAGCAAGAGGTGGACATCACGGGCGATGGTCTTGGTCGCGAACGAGCGGCGCGCCAGATGCGCGCAGACCGCCAGTGCCACGATCATGCACACTATCACTATGCAGAAACCCAAGCGCACGGACGCCCCTCCCAACGCGCGAGTATCGCAAACCCTTATGGGTTATTTACAACAGTCCTGGGGGCCGCCTCGCCGTCAGGCTGGGCCCGGAGCGGTATATCCCCTATTCTTATATAGCTTAGGGTTGTCAAGGCGAAGAGCGGCGACGAAACACGCGTGCGGCAGGGAATGCGCACGCAAGCGTTTGCCGCTGGGCTTGCGCTTACGCGTGCCTTTGGACCGCTGCCCCATCACTCCCCGCAGCCTCCTCCACTCGTCCGCGCCCTGCCGAGACAGGCAGGCGTCGCGCCAGCCAGAAGGCACGCGGAGGGCGCCTTGTGCCACGCGCCAAGAGCGCTAAGCTTAGAACCCAACCCACCAGGCGCCGTGCGCCCGAACCCAAGGAGACGCGAGTATGTCCGACCAAGCCTTTGACCGCAACGCCCTCGCCACACGCCTGGGCACCATCGTGGGCGCCGAGCACGTCATCCGCGACGAACCCCTGAGCGAGCACACGACCTTCGAGGTCGGCGGTCCGGCCGCGCTTTTCGTGATGCCGGGCAACGCGGACGAGCTGTCGACCGTGCTCGAAGCCTGCCGCGAGGCGGCCGCACCGCATTTCGTGTTGGGCTGCGGATCGGACCTGCTCGTGGCCGACAAGGGGTACCCGGGCGTGATCGTCTCGCTCACCGAGCGCCTCACCCACATGGAGGCCCACGACAACGTTTTGGTCTGCGAGGCGGGCGTGAGCCTCAAGAACGCCGCGGCCAAAGCCTGCGAGCTGGGCCTGGGCGGCCTGGAGTTCGCCTGCGGAATCCCCGGCTCGGTGGGCGGTGCCTGCTTCATGAACGCCGGGGCCTACGACGGCTGCATCGCCGACGTGTTGCAGGCCGTGGACGTGCTGCTCGCGGACGGATCCTTGGCCACGATCGGGGTGGACGACCTGGCCTTGGGCTATCGCAAGAGCCGCATCGCCGACGAGGGCATGGTGGTCATCAGCGCGGCTTTTGGCCTCACGCCGACCGACCGACCGCAGATCCAGGCCAAGATGGACGACCTCACGCGCCGTCGCGAGGAGAAACAGCCGCTCGAGCTGCCGAGCGCCGGCTCCACCTTCAAGCGGCCGGAAGGCTATTTCGCCGGCAAGCTCATCTCCGACGCCGGGCTCAAGGGCTGGCGGTCGGGAGGCGCGGCCGTGAGCGAGAAGCACGCGGGCTTTGTGGTGAACGTGGGCGGGGCGAGCGCTGCCGACGTACACGCGGTGATCGAGCACGTGCAGGACGAGGTGGAACGCCAGTTTGGCGTGCGCCTGCAGCCCGAGGTGCGCTTCTTGGGATAGCGATGCCGACCTGCCCCGGCGCGCAAACGTCACGAGCCCGCAGGTCGACGCTGCGGGCTCGTTTCTCATTGAGGGGTGCCTGGCGTCTACCGGCCCTGGCCCTTCCCTATCCCACGATCTGACGGGCCCAGGCGGCCGCGTCAGCCAAGTCCTGGTCGTTTGGCCGGCCCTTGTGCAGGCCCTTGAACTCGCCCTTGCAGTGGAACTCGCGCTCGTCCATGGGGATGCCAACCTTGTCGGCCTCGGCCTTGACCTTCTTGTAGGTCGAGTTGAGCATGGCGGCCGAGCCGAAGTTCACGATCTTGCCCACCTTGGCGGGGTCGAGCTGCGCCACGAAGGCGCGCACCTCGGGGTCAATACTGAAGGCGTAGTAGGAGTTGCCGAGGAAGAGCAGGTCCACCGGCTCGCTGACGGGCTCGCTGATGGGCAGGGCCTCCACGCCCACGGCCCCCGCGACCGCCTCGGCCAGGCGTCGGGTGTTGCCGCCCTTGGTGTAATAGCGCACTGCGACGTTCATGACAAAGCTCCTTCCGTGGCCGCTGCCTAGCCGCCGAACTTCTCACCGCCGAGCAGGACCACGTTCATCCGCTCGACCTCAACGGTCTCCCACACCTGTTCGATGATGTAGGGCTCACTGGCCAGGTAGGCGTCCAGCTCGGCGCGGCCGGGGACGTCCAGGACGATCACGGAGCCCTTCATCTGGCCGTCCTCGTCCAAGAGCCCGCCCGCGCACAGCACGGTGCCCGGGACCTGCGCCATGTTGGCCAGGTGGCGCGGGCGCACCTCCATGCGCTTCTCCAACATGCCCGCGCCGTCGTGCGCGGTGATGACGAACTGCATACCGTTCCTCCTTGTCTCGACGCTACGCCGGCGCCAGGGCCGGTTGCTTTGCGTTGGTAGTTTATCGCTCACGCAAGGCAGCTGCGCTACAGCCTGGCAGACGATGGGCGCAATCGTGACGTATGATAGGTGGCCAAGGCAGGCGCCCGCGCGCCCGCGCGACAGTACAGGCAAGGCGGACTCGTGCCGCTACAGCATGCAGCAAAGGAGCAGCATATGGCAGACACCCAACACAAGCAGGACTCCAACGGCCCGTCGCTCGTCGGCCTCGTCGTGGCCTTTTTGGCAGGCGTCGCCCTGGTCACTGGGCTGCTCGTCACCATGCCCAAGCCCGGCGCGAGCGGATCGGCACAGGGAGGCAGCGCCCAGCAGGCCGCCAGCCCCACCACTACCACCGAGACCGTTTCGAATGAAATAGCGACGCACTTCGCCTCGTGGAACCCGAACAGCCCCGCCTTGGCCGAACTCGTGACCTTCGTGCAGAGCGTGTGCGATCCTTCTAGCCCCAACTACCGTGAGCCGGCCGACCGCATCGCCACCTTCGACATGGACGGCACCATCATCGCCGAGAAGGCCCCCATCTACCTGGACTACATGCTGCTCATCCACCGCGTGCTGGACGACCCCCAGCACAAGGCCGAGCCCGACGTGGTGGAGCTCATGGAGAAGGTCCGCGCCGAGGCCATGAAGGGCAAGAAGAACAGCGAGTACAGCCCCGGCAAGCACATCGCCATCGCCCACGAGTTCGCGGGGATGACGCCCGACGAGTTCCGCGCGTACGTGCGCAACTTCATTGAAAACACGCCGGTGGTGGGCTTCGATGGCATGACCTACGAGCAGAGCCTCTACAAGCCCATGCTCGAGGTCATCAGCTACCTGCAGTCCAACGGCTTCGACGTGTGGATGGTCTCGGCCTGCGAGCGCGAGGTGACCCGCGCGGTGGTGCAGGGCCTGGGCATCCGTCCCGACCACGTCGTGGCGACCGACGTGGCGTACACGACCACCGGCATGGGCGACGAGGCGTTCGACGACTACACGATGGCTCAGGACGAGAAGGTCGTGCTCGGCGAGCCTCTGGATGAGCACGAGTGCGGCAAGACCGGCAAGGTGCTCGCCATCGCGCGCGAGATCGGCTCCAAGCCGGTGCTGGCCTTTGGCAACAGCTCGGGCGACTACGCGATGCTCAACTACGCCGAGCAGAACGGCGGCATGGGCTTGCTCGTGATCGCCGACGACGAGGTGCGCGACTACGGCAGCGTGTCGAAGTCTCAGGAGCAGTACGACCTGGTGGCCAAGGAGTCGTGGACGGCCTTCTCCATGGCCAACGACTGGACGACCATCTACGGCCCCGACGTGAAGAAGACCTCCCTGCCGGGCCTCGCGGCCGAGACGCAGCTGGCTCAGGCGGCCTAGCGCTGACGGCATACGTTCGTCCAGAAGGGGCTCCGGCAGGCGTCGGGGCCCCTTCCTTTTGGGCTGACCACATCGCCTCACGTCACCTGACAGCCCATCCACGATCCAGGACAGGCACTCGTCCCCGCGGCGCGCACGGTACAATGGTCCCCGACCATCCCCGCACGGAAAGCGAGAGCTCGCATGATCCGTCCCATCATGACCCAGCGCTTCTTCCTCCAGCAGCCGAGCGACACGGCCGACGCACGCGACGCCGCGGACAGCGCGGTCGCGCAGGACCTGGCAGATACGCTCGACGCCAAGCGCGCCAGCTGCGTGGGGCTCGCGGCCAACATGATCGGCAAGCGCAAGCGCATCATAGCGGTGCTCGACGGCGACGGGTCGGTCCTGGTCATGTTCAACCCGCGCCTGGTGCGCCAAGAGAAGCCCTACGCGACCGAAGAGGGCTGCCTCTCGCTGCCGGGCACGCGCCCGACCACCCGCTACGAACGCATCGTGGTGGCCTACGAGGACGCCCAGGCGCGCAGCCAACAGCGCCGCTTCCAAGGCTTCGTGGCACAGGCGATCCAGCACGAGATTGACCACTGCAACGGCGTGTTGATCTAGGGGAGGTGCGCCATGGAGAGCGTTGGCTCGCAGCTCACGCAGGCAGGATCGAGCGCAGAGGAGGGCGCCGGCACGCAACGCGACAGGCTACCCTTTGTCGATGCGGCCAAGGGCCTGGCGATGATTTGCATCGCGTGCGGGCATTTCGGCTTTTTTGCTATCGACCGCGTGGTCTTCACCTTCCACGTTCCCCTCTTCTACTGCCTCGCCGGCTACTTCATGAGCGACCGGAGAGACGTTGCCTCTTTTGCACGTCACAAGGCGCGCACGCTCCTGCTGCCCTACTACGTGATCGCGTTCGCCATCGTGCTCGCCACGCTACCGCGTGCCTTCGCCTCGGGCGATCCGGCGGGCTTCGTGCTGTCCAAGCTGGGGGCCGTGGCCTACGCCTCGGGCGAGAGCTACACGACGCCCTTCGCCATAGAGAAGATTGGGGCGCCGTGGTTTTTGTGGGCCTGCTTCTGGGGCGAGCTGTTCCTGCGCCTGTCGTTGGGCATGCATCCCGCGGGACGCATCGCATGGGTCGCGGGCCTGCTCGCGTTCTCCCAGCTCACCAAAGACGCCATCTGGCTGCCCCTGAGCATCCAGGCGGGCGCCGCGGCCACGCTGTTCCTGTACGCGGGCTACCTGGTGCGCCGTGGACAGGACCGCCTGCGCGCGTTGCCCCCTTGGGCCAAAGCGTTGGGACTCTTGGGCGCACTCGCCGTCTGGGCGCAGTTCATCTGGAACTTCCAGAGCTTCTGGCTCGTGAGCGCCGACCTGGGGCGCGGTGCGATCGACGTGGTCGGGAGTCTGTGTGCGTGCGCCGTCGTGCTCGCGGGCTGCTACGCGCTGCAGCGCAGCGGCCTGCGCCTAGCCGACTGGCTCGCGCGCTTCGGCCGCTACACGCTGCTCTTCTTGGGCATCCACAGCGTGGAGCTCGCCGCCTTCCCCTGGGGCACGGCCGTGCGGGCGCTTGAGGCCAGCGCGCTCGCCGAGCCTCTGCAGGCCACGATCCTCATCGCC
>CACXFF010000188.1 GCA_902766805.1 uncultured Coriobacteriaceae bacterium
ACTTCGTCCATCGACAGGCCGTCGCGCTGTGCGATGGCGGTGTAGCCGATGATGGCGTTCATGGGGGTGCGGATGTCATGGGACATGTTGGACAGGAAGGTCGTTTTGGCCCTGCTCGACTGCTCCGCCTCCGCGCGCCTGACGTCGAGCGCTTTTTCGCGTTGGCGCATGAGTGAGTAGATGCTGAACATCAGCGCGAGGCTCACGCCGACGAGCGCCATCTGGATGAGGCTTGCGTTGAGGAGCCTGTTGCGGACGCCGGACGTCTCGTCCTGGAGGAACTTGGCCTCCTCGTCGAGCTCCTGTTGCGTGAGCCGCATGCCGTGGTCGGAGTATTCGTCCAGGTAGTACGTGCGCACCTCGTCGGTGACGCCCTGCAGGGCGCTGGTCGTCTCTTGGCGCACCCACATGGTGGAGGAGAAGAAGAGCAGGAAGAGCATGGCGATCCACACGACGGTGGACTTGCCGAAGCGGTTGTGCTGGTCGCGCTGGAAGACGATGCGGAAGACGACGAGGCCAACGCCGCTCCACGCAGCGAGGATGAAGTACGACTCCGGCGCGAGCGAACCGATCGACCAGAAGTTGGGGAAGAGCGGGAACAGGAAGAACAGCGCCGAGATGACCATGCCAATCCAGCCCACGACCTGGGCGCGGACCTCGCCCTCCTTGCGCGCGCACGTCACCGCGCAGGCCGAGACGTAGAAGTACGCGATGGCGGCGCTCACGGACGTGACGTCCACGATCCAGCCGATGGCTGCCCTGCCCACGAAAGGCACGAATACCGAGATGGTCATGATGAGCAGGATTGCCTTGCGCGGCACGCCGTCGATGCTGGTCTCGGCGAAACGCGGCGGCAGGATCTCGTCCTGGGCCAAGTGGCAGAAGAGCGTGCCTGCGGCGCGGTAGAGCCCGAGCAGGCTGGTGGCGATGGCGCTGATGACCGTGAGGCCGAGGATGGCCAAGCCGGCTTCGCCGCCTGCGCGCTGCACGGCGTTGAACACGGGCAGCGCGGTGAGGCCGTCGAGACTGCCCAGGGCATCGATGTAGCTCTTCCACGAGGCGTAGCCCTGGGGAGTGCCCATGACCGAGATGGCGGTCGTGGCACAGTACACGACGGCACCCGCAGCCACGCCGAGGGTCAGGATGCCGAAGAGCTTGCGCGGCGCGAAGCTGGCGTCACTCATGGCGTGCGAGGTGGCCTCGAAGCCCACGTAGGCCCAGGGCGCGAGCGCGATGATGTTGATGATGCCCAGCGCTGAGCCTTTGCTGTCAGCAAAGGGCGGGGCCCAACTTGCGGGGCTGGTGATGCCCGAGGCGGCTACGAAGCCCAAGCACAGGAGCGTGCCGCCGAGCAGCATGCAGGCAAATGCGGTGTTCAGCAGGCCGGTAAAGCGTTTGGGCAGGCAGGAGATGCCGCCGCCGATGCCCAGCGCCGCCAGCGTGATGGCGATCTCGCCCGCGTACACGTCGTAGCCGGCGACCACGTAGTGGAAGCCCACCTGGAACACGGGTCCGAGCAGGAAGCGCGAGATGAGTACGATGGCGGTGGCATTGGCCCACATGATGGAGACGTAGGCCAGGCCGATGGCCCACGCGCACAGGAAGGCGTGGTCATGGCCAAAGACGTGCTTGGCATAGGTGAAGGCGCCGCCGGAATCGGGGTAGCGCTGCGCCATGTACTGGTAGCTGCGCGCGATGACGACCATGCACAGCCCGCCGATGACGAGGGCGATGATGGTGCCCACGGGTCCAGCCATCTCGAGCATCATGGAGCCTGGCATGACGAAGGCGCCCCAGCCCAAGATGCAGCCAAAGGAAAGGGCCCAAGCCTGAAGGGGCGTGAGAAGGCGTCTGCCGGCGCCCCTGCTGGTCGTTTGCTCCATGGCTAACTCCTGGTGTTCCGCACGCCGTGTCGGCGGATGCTAGTGCGTTTTGGGTGCGTTTAGTGCTGGCTCTTGTCGTAGAGCGCGATCTGCGTCATGGCGTTGTCGTAGGCGACGTGGAGCTTGGCCATATAGGCGTCGATGTCGGTGCTGGCGCGCAGG
>CACXFF010000189.1 GCA_902766805.1 uncultured Coriobacteriaceae bacterium
GGCCCCCGCCGGCGCGTCCTCGCGTGCGAGGCAGGTGAGGAACTGCGACGGGTCGGCCTCGGGCCGCACCTCCAGCAGGTCGCCCGCGCCCACGGGCTCGAAGAGCCGGATGTCCACCTCGGCACGCGTCTGCTTGCGCGTACGCTTGCGCCCGCCGTCCTTGCCGCCGCGCTCCACACGCACGGCGGGCAGCGCGCGCGACGCCACGACCGAACCCACAAGCTGCCCGCGATTGTTGGACCGCTCGTAGCTCATCATCTCGTCGCCCGACCTGCCCTGCAGGTAGGCATTGGTGAAGGAGCGGTTGAACGCCCGCGCCAACAAGCGTCGCCGCCCCTCGTCATCCTGCGCCGAGCTCGCCGCGTCCCCGTAGTAAGCGTCCAGCGCACCGCGGTACGCGCTCACCACGCTCCAGATGTAATCGGGGGCCTTCAGCCTGCCCTCAACCTTGAGCGACGCGACGCCAGCCGCGTCCATGGCGGGCAGGTCGTCGTAGGTGTTGCAGTCCGCAGGGCACAGCGGGCGCCCCCGCCCCGGCGCGTTGAGCGCATGTCCCCGCTCGTCCACGAGCTCCCAAGGCAGCCGGCAGGGCTGGGCGCACAGGCCGCGGTTGCCCGAACGACCGCCCGCCATCGATGACATGAGGCACAGGCCGGAGTAGCAGTAGCACAGCGCGCCGTGGCCAAAGACCTCGATATCCACGCCCTCCTGCGCGAGCGCCGCCATCTCGGGCAGCGAAATCTCACGCGAGGTGGTCACCCGCGTCACGCCTGCCGCCCGTGCAAACGCCACGCCGCGACGATCGTGCACGTTGGCCTGCGTGGACAGATGGACCTCGACCTGCGGAAGCTCGCGCGCGATCAGCCGCACGAGCCCCCAATCCTGCACGATGAACGCATCGGCGCCCGCGACGTAGGCATCACGCACCAGACGCAGCGCCGCGTCCAGCTCCGCCTGCTTGATCACGATGTTGGTGGTCACGTAGACGCGCGCGCCCGCCAGATGCGCCATGCGGCAGGCCTCGGCGAAGCTCGCGAGGTCGAAATTGCCCGCCCCGCGCCGCGCGTTGAACTCGCTGCCCACCCCGCAGAATATCGCGTCGGCGCCCGCCGCGAGCGCAGCGCGGAAGGCCTCCATGCCGCCCGCGGGCGCGAGCAGCTCCATGCGCTTGTGAGCCATAAAGGTTTCCTTTGCCAACGTGGCCAATGCCATGCCTGAACATGCCGAGAGCCATCCCCTAGAGCGCAGACGGGAGGCCTACTGGTAGTGCAGGCTCTCCACCGGGTCGAGCTTGGCGGCACGGCGCGCCGGGTACCAGCCGAAAAGCACGCCGATGCCCACGCAGATGAGCGTCGCCGTCAGGACGGAGGACAGGTCGATCACCGGCTTGAGCGCCGTATCGCCGCTCGAGAAGAACAGCCCGCCGGCCAAGCCGAGGAAGGCATACGACCCGAAGTAGCCCACCAGGATGCCGATGACGCCACCCACCAGGCACAGCACCACGCTCTCCAGCAGGAACTGGCGCGTGATGTCGCGGCTGCGTGCGCCCAAGGCCTTGCGCAGGCCGATCTCGCGGATGCGCTCGGTGACGTTGGTGAGCATCATGTTCATGATGCCGATGCCGCCCACCGCCAAGCTGATGCTGGCCACGCTCGTCAGGAGCACCTGGAAGGCCGACATCACGCTGTTGACCTCTTCGATCATGGCCTTCATGGTCTGGATCCACAGGTAGTTGTCCGCCTCGTCCTCCGGGATGCGCAGGGTCTCGATCATCCACGCGCGCATGCGTGCCGCCACCGCGTCCACGTCGTGGCCCTCACGCACGATGCCCAGGACCGTGCCCACGTTGCTCGTGCCGCTGATGCGCTGCGCCACCGTGGAGAGGGGCAGGTAGGCCGTGCCCGACCCGTAGCTGCCGCCCCCCACGGCCACGCCTACGATGCTGTAGGTCTGCGAGTCGATGGTGAGCGTCTTGCCGACAACCTGCTCGTTGGGGTTGCCAAAGAGCGATTTGACCGCGGTCTCGTCGAGAACCGCCACGAGCGCCGCAGACGACGACTCCTGGTCGTTGATGAAGCGCCCCTGCGCAAGCTTGAGCTGCATGGCCTGGGCGTAGTTGGGCTGCACGCCGGTCATGGACAGGTCCGCCTCCTTGGCGCCCGACGAGACCTTGCCATAGCCGCTGTTGGTGGCCGTGATGAAGTCGAAGTCGTCAGCGAAGGCCTCGCGGAAGGCGTCCACGTCGCGCAACTGCATGCCGGGCTCGGACCAGCAGTTCGCCGTGATGAGGCGCGCCTGCTCCAAGCCCAGGTCGCCCATCATGGACACCTTGATGCCGCCGATCATCGCCGTCATGGCGATAACCGCGGCGATGCCAATCACGATGCCCAGCACCGTGAGCAGCGAACGGCCGCGATTGGCCAAAAGCGCGTCGAACGTCTCGTGCAGCAGGTCCTTGAAGCTCACGTGTTCCCCCTCGCAAAGCCAGCGGCATGCAGGGCACGCTCCTGCTCGTCGGTGAGCAGACGACCGTCGCGGATGTGCATCGTGCGATCGGCCCACTCTGCAACCTCTGGGTCGTGGGTGATAAGGACGATGGTCTTGCCAGCGTCGCGCAGGCGACAGAAGGTGCGCATCACCATCTCGCCCGTGGCGGAGTCCAGATTGCCCGTGGGCTCGTCGGCCAGGATCAGGGCAGGATCGTTGACCAGCGCGCGGGCGATGGCCACACGCTGCATCTGTCCGCCCGAGAGCTCGTTGGAGCGGTGGTCGTAGTAGTCGGGAGGCAGGCCCACTGCGGCAAGCGCCTCCACCGCACGCCGGTCGCGCTCGGCAGTCGGCGTGTGCGAGTACATGAGCGGCAACGCGACGTTGCGCAGCACCGTGGCGCGCGGCAACAGGTTGAAGCTCTGGAAGACGAAGCCCAGGCGCGTGGCACGCAGCTCGGCCAGCTCGTCATCGGTGAGGTAGGTGACATCCATGCCCTCGAGCAGGTAGCGCCCCGAGGTGGGCGTGTCCAGGCAGCCCAAGAGGTTCATGAGCGTGGACTTGCCCGAGCCCGACGGCCCCATGATGCAGAGGAACTCGCCACGCTCCACGGAGAGCGACACGCCCTTGAGCGCGTGCACGAAGCCCGCCTTGCTCTCGTAGATGCGATTGACGTTCTCGAGCCGGATGACCTTGGCCATAGCTGTTACGCCGCCGCGGCTTCGGTCGTGGCATCGGTGCTCGCCGAGCCTTGGACGAGGAGCTTGTCGCCTGCCGAGAGGCCTTCCGTGATCACGACCACGCCCGAACCCTTGTTGCCAAGGCGCACGCTCACCGTCTCGGTCTCCTTGGTCTCCTCGTTGATCACGCGCTGCACGCTGCCCGTGCCGTCGCCATTGTCGGTGACGGCGGCCGCAGGAGCCACGATGGCGCCCGGCACCTCGATGGTGCGGATGGCGACGTTGGCCGTCATGCCGGGCTTGAGGCGCAGGTCAGGCGTGGAGATGAGCAGGTCCACGGCGAAATTGGCAACGCTGGAGCTGCCGCCGGCCGAGGCATCGCCCTCCATGCCGGTCGCCACGCTCGCAATGTTGACGACGTCGGCTTCCAACGTGGCGTCGGGCACGGCGTTGAAGGTGACGTCGGCCTTCTGGCCCACGAGGATGGTGGAGATGTCCACCTCGTTGACCTGGACGGTCACGCGCATCTTGGAGACGTCGGCGATCTGCATCAGGCCGGCCTTGCCGCTGCCGCCCACCGGCGCGCCCACCTGGGCGGTGAGCGCCACGACCGTGCCCGACGTGGGCGCGTACACCGTGCGCTTGTTGGCCTGGGCCACGGCGTTGTCGTAGGCGGTCTGGGCGTTTTCCAGCGCGAGCTCAGCCGCGCTGACCTGGCCTTTGGCAGCCGTGATCTCCGCGGCGGCCGAAGCCTCGTCAAACTCGGGATAGGTCACCTTGGTCGGGTCCGTGGGATCCGTGGGGTCCGGGATGGGAACGGACGCAGCCTCTTCTTTGGCACGATAGCTGGCGTTCGCGGCGTTCAGCGCGGCATTGGCCTGCGTGATCTCGTTGCGCGCCTGGCTGATCTGCTGCTCGGCCGAGCGCACGGCCTGGTCGAGCTCGTCGTTTTTGATCGTGAGCAGGATGTCGCCTTCGTTCACGAACTGGTCCTGCGTCACGTTGAGCGACTCGATGATGCCGTCCACCTCGGGCGTGACCACCACGCTCTCGTTGGGCTTGAGCGTGCCGGTGGCCTTGACCGTGGACACGAAGTCCATAGTGTAGGCCTCCTCCACCGAGGCCGTCTGCATGGTCTCGTCCACGGGGGGCTTGTTGAAGAAGATTGCCCAGATGAGGACGCCCAAAAGCACGACGCCTGCCACGATGCCGATGCGGATGAAGCGCTTCTTGCGCTCTTTGGCGCGGCGCTCCTCCAAACGCTGGAAGGCGACGCGTGCCTGCGTGTCGTCATCCGACAGGTGCGAGGCGTGTGCGGGCTCGGAGGGCGCGATGGCCTGGGTCTCGGCTATCGGCTCGGGCTGCTCGGGATCGGCCGTCCACGTGCTGAAGTGCGAGCCGTGGCGCGGCCCCGTGCTATCCTCGGCGGACGGCTCGGGCGGGTACGAGGGCTCGGGCGTGTACGCGGGCTCGGGCGTGTACGCGGGCTCGGGCACGTACGCGGGCTCGGGCGTGTACGCGGGCTCGGGCGTGTA
>CACXFF010000190.1 GCA_902766805.1 uncultured Coriobacteriaceae bacterium
AACGTCTGCCGCGAGGCTTGGGCCACCGACGACCCGAGCAAGCCCTTTGGCGACCACCGCTACCTGCAGGTCTCCACCGACGAGGTCTACGGCAGCCTGTCGCTCGACGAGCCGGACAGCTTCTTCACCGAGGACACGCCGCTCTCGCCGCACAGCCCGTATTCGGCCTCCAAGGCCGCGGCCGACCAGTTCGTGCTGGCCTACGGCGACACCTACGGCCTGCCGGTCAACGTCACGCGCTGCTCCAACAACTACGGCCCGTTCCAGTTCCCCGAGAAGCTCATCCCCCTCATGATCAACAACGCCCTGGCCCACAAGGCGCTGCCGGTCTACGGCGATGGCCTCAACGTGCGCGACTGGCTCTACGTGGAGGACCACTGCCGTGCGTTGGACCTCGTGGTGCGCAATGCTGCGCCGGGCGCCGTGTACAACGTGGGCGGCCACAACGAGCGCGACAACATCGACATCGTGCGGCGCATCATCGCCGAGGTGTCCGCGGCCACGGGCGACGAGCAGGTGAACGAGGGGCTCATCACCCATGTCACCGACCGTGCCGGCCATGACCGCCGCTACGGCATCGACCCGCGCAAGATCGGCGAGGACCTGGGCTGGCAGCCCGAGACGACCTTCGAGGTGGGCATCGCCAAGACCATCGCCTGGTACCTGGACCACGCCGAATGGATGGAGCACGTGACGAGCGGCGCCTACCAGGACTACTATCGCGCGATGTACGAGGGACGCTAGTGACCTCCCCGGTCGGCATGGTGCGCGACCTGTGGCGCCACCACAGGGGCGCCGAGCCGCTCTCGCTCGCGGAGAATACGCTGTGGAACGCGGTGGGCAGCGTGTTCTACCAAGGCTGCGTCTGGGTCATCACGGTGCTGGTCGTCGTGCTGTCGCAGGGAGACTATGGCGCGGGCGGCGCATTGGCCTACGCCATGACCATCGGCACGGTGTTCACGCCGCTGGCCACCTACGGGATCCGTCCCGTGCAGGTCTCCGACGTGCACGACGAGTACAGCCTGTCCAACTACGTGGGCTTCCGCCTGGTGACGATGACGTGTGCGGCCGTGCTGTCGCTGGCCTACGCGACGCTCACCACGGCCGACCCCGCGCTGCTGCCCACGGTGATCTGCTTCTTGGCCTTCAAGGCCGACGAAGCGTTCTCCACCGTGCTCTATGCCGCCGAGCAGAAGGCCGGCCGCATGGACTACGTGGGCATCTCGCAGGTGCTGCGCGGCATCTGCGTGGTGGGCGGCTTCGCCGGCACGCTGCTGTTGGGCGGCTCGCTGCTCGTGGCGCTGTTGGTGATGGCGGGGCTGTGCCTGTGCGTGACGCTCTTCTATGACCTGCCGCACACCCGGAAGTTCGCGCCCGTGCGCCCCCTCATCTCGCGTGAACAGGCGCTCACCTTGGCCCGCACCTGCCTGCCAGTGGTCTCGGCCACGCTGGTGAGCGGCCTCATCGTGAGCGTGGTGCGCCAGTACTTCGGCAACGCCTACGGCGAGGAGGCACTGGGCTACTACGCGAGCGTCGCCACGCCCTCGGTCATCGTGCAGGTCTTGGCCGAATACCTCTATGCGCCTGCCCTCACGCCCTTGGCCGAGAAATGGTCCGACGGCGCGCCGGGCGAGTTCACACGCTTCATGCTGAAGATCTTCGCGCTGGTCGTCGACGTGGCCGGCGCGGCTGTGCTGGCGCTCTCGCTGGCGGGCGGCCCGCTGCTCACCCGACTCTACGGCCTGTCGATCGAGCCGTACGTGCACCTGTTGCCCATGGTGCTCGTGGGCACGTCGCTCACCGCGCTGCTCTGGTACTTCATGGACGTGCTGGTGGCCATCCGGCACTTCGGCGACCAGCTGGTCGCGTGCCTGCTCGCCTTGGCCGTGAGCGCCGGCACCATGGTGCCCTTCACCGCGGCGTTCTACATGGACGGGGTGAACTTCGCGATCTGCGCGGGCCTGGGCACCGGCGTGGCCTTCGCCTTCTGGCGTGTGGTGGTCCTCACCCGCGCCCACGAGGCCGGCCGCGCCTAGCGCCCAAGCCGGCGCGCGCCCGCGCCGAGCGCCCAACACGCTCGCGCCCGCTCCGCAGGACCGCGCTCGGAACGCTTGAGGCTTCGACAAGAGACGGCCCCCACAGGTGCACGCAGCGCCTGTGGGGGCCGTCCTTCTCTATGCACCGTCCGGCGGGTTACGCTGCGCGGCGGCCCCGCCAGGCCGAGAGCACTGCGCCGCAGGTCACGCGGCTGCCCCAACCCAGCAGGTAGGCGAGCGCACAGGCCACGACCGACACCACGAGCCAGGCCGGCAGGCCCCAGGCCGTCGGCTCCACACTGCCCGGCGCGATGCCCAGGCCCAGCACCACGAGCTGCTCCATGGGCCAACCCCACAGGAACATCCCGTAGGAGTTCTCGCCCAGGCGCGGGTGCGCCAGCAGGGTGCGGCGCGTGGCGAAGGCTAGGTAAAAGAACGGGTAGGGGAAGGCCAACAGCATCGCGGCCAGGTCCCAGCGCAGCCCCACGAGCACGCAGAACGCCACGCCGCAGGCCAGCGCCACGCGCCCGTCCATCACGATGTCGTCGCGGTAGATGTAGGCCAGCGCGCCGATGCCAAAGAGCAGCACGGGCCGCGCCACCGCGAGCAGGAAGCTGTTGGCGCCCAAGACCAAGCCCGTCACGAGCCCGCCCGCCGCAAGCGCCGCCGCCACCCACACACCGCGCGAACGCTGCGCGAATCCCAGGCGCACGGCCACCCACGCGAGCGCGTAGCAGACAGCTTGCACCGGTAGCACCCACAGCGCGCCGTTCACCACGCCCGGATAGGGCACGCTCTCGAACACGCCGGGCAGCCCATGGTGGGGCCACAGCGCGATGTTGAGCAGGTAGGCCCAGGTCTCGGAGTTGCCAAAGTAGGCGCCCAAGGACAGCGTGGTGACGAGGGGCCCCAGCACGAAGGTGCAGCACAGCACGGTGAGTGCCAGCTCGGGGAAGATGCGCGAGGCGCGCGCGGCGGCGTAGGAGCCCAGCTGCGGGCGTCGCAGGGCGCTCGCCGTGATGAGGTAGCCGCCCATGAGCAGGAAAACGCCCACGGCCAGGCCGCCCAAGCTCAGGCGCCCGTCAGTCCAGGTGGACAGCGGGTCGCCGTAAGCGCTGCCCAGCGTGAGCGGGAACGCGTGGCACACGATCACGAGCACGGCCGCGACCAAACGCAGCAGGTTGAGGTTGTTCTCGCGTCCCGTGCCGACCTGCCCGAGCGTGCGCCGCTCCACAGCCGTCTCTTGCATCTCCACGTTCCCTCCTCGCCGCGCCCGCAAGGCCAGCCTCCACGGGCGCGGACGCGCGAGGGACCGCCTCTCGGGTGCCAAGGCTAGACTTCGTTGCTCTCGCCGCTCTTCTCGTAGGCGTGCGCCACGCGCCGCGCGATCCAGGCCGGCCACAGGCTGGCAAAGATTTGGGCGTCTTCCTGTTGGCGCACGTTGGACGCGAGGTTGGCCGTGGTGGCCGACTCGGCGTAGATGCGGTGCCCCATGAGCGGCTGCGGTATGTAGACAAACGCTCCCTCGTGCGCCGAGAGGTCCACCCAGGTCTTGTAGTCGCAGCTGTTGACCATGCTGGTGTCAAAGACCGCCGGTCCGCAGAGCTCCTTGTTGAACGTCACGGCCGGGCAGCAGATGGGGTCGCCAAAGGCCAAGATGCGTCGGCGCAGCCAGCGCGCGTTCGCTCCGCCTGGCAGCCCCAAGGGCGAGAGCATCGCACGCTTGAGTCCGAGCAGACGGTTCTTGTACACGCGCTCGCCGTCGCGCAGCTCCCAATAGTCGGTGAAGGCGATGAGGGCGTCGGCGTGCTTGCGGGCGTTCAGGGCGCGCAGCGTCTCGGAGAGGAAGGTGGGGTCGTAGATGTCGTCCTGGTGGACGATGGTCACGAGCGGCGTCTCGGCGGCGTCGTAGGCCCAGTTCCAGTCGTCGCCCGCCAGGTGCGGCGCGGGGTTCACCGTGAGCGGCAGCCCGTGGCGTTCGCAGATGTCGCGGATGTAGTCGTTGGGCGTGGAGGTGGACACGAACACGCGGCTCTTGGTCCATTGGGCCTCCAGGCTCTCGATCGTCTGCTCCAGGTAGGGGTTCTCCTTGTACGCGCACACGGCGAAGCTGTGGTCGCTCGGAGTGTAGTGGGCCATGCGTGGTCTCCTCCTCTGGGCTGGGTCCCTAGGCTTGGACGCTGCTGTCGGCGGCGCCTGCGGCCTCGGCGTTGGCATCGGCGTCAATTGCGCCTGCGGCCTCGGCGTTGACCGTGGCCGCGGCAGCGTCCGCAGTCCCAGCGCTGTCCTCGCGCGCTGGCGGCTCCCAGTCCTTGTACGGTCCGAAGTCCAGGCGCGACGGATAGTGGTTCTTGCGCTGCTCCACCGGCGGCAGCTCCATGTAGGAGCCGTAGCCGCGCGTGAGGATCGCGTCGTAGTCGTTGGGCACCCAGATGTAGGTGTCCTCGAAAGGCATCTTGCGCAGTGGGAAGAGCTCCTCGCGCGTACAGGCCCATTTCTCGGGGAAACGGTCGGTGAAGTCCGTGAGGCGGCTCGACGGCTCGTCGTTGTACATCGTCGCCGCGCGCTCCCAGTTGCGGCAGATGCGGCGCTGCGAGACGTGGAACAGGCGCAGCGCGCCGTTGCCCAAGGCGCAGGCGGCCAACACGAGCTTCTCCTTGGGCCCGTTGAACGGGATGTAGGGGCGCGCGGTGGCACGTAGGTAGGTGAGTCGGCCCCACCACCAGGTGCGCCGCGCCTGGCGCTTGAGCTTGGCGGGGTCGTCGGTGAGGTGGTCGACGGCGAACAGGTCCACGCGGATGGGGAACTGGAAACGGCACGACGCGAACTCCTCGGGCACGCAATAGGTGCCCTTGAGCACGAGGTTGGTGATGTTGGCGGGGTAGTCGGGGTCGGTGCGGTTGTTGACGAGCTCGAACTCGTCGCCCAGCAGCGCCGGCGCCTCGGCCAAGAAACGCTCGTAGTCGTCGCGTAGCAGCGCCACGTCCACGTCGTCGTCCCACGGCACGAAGCCGTGGTGGCGCACCGCGCCGATGGCCGTACCGCCATAGGCGTAGTAGGGCGTGCCCAGGATCTCGCTCACGCGGTTGAGCTCTTTGATGAGCAGGACCGAGAGTTGCTGCACTTTGCGCAGGTCGTCGAGGTTCTCGTACTGCTTGAAGATCATGGCGGTCCTTCCCCAGAGGCGCCCCGTGCGCCCGTCTGCAGATAATTAGGTATCATAGCTTGAGTTGTGCGTCGAATGGAGGTTGTGCGGTGGCAGAGCGGGTTTTGGTGACGGGCGCAGGTGGGTACATCGGGCGCCACGTGGTGGACGAGCTGCTGCTGCGCGGCTGCGAGGTTTTGGCAGCCGACCTGCGGCTCGACGGCGTGGACGAGCGCGCCATCCCGGTCACCCAACCCATCTTCGAGCGGCGTGACGACCTTGTGGAGGCGCTCGGCTCGCCGAGCCGCGTGATTCACTTGGCATGGCGCAACGGCTTCAACCACAACGCCTCCAGCCACATCGACGACCTGCCCGCGCACGTGGCGTTCGTCGAGGCGCTCATGCGCGGCGGCGTGAACAGCGTGTCGGTGATGGGTTCCATGCACGAGGTCGGCTATTGGGAGGGCGCCATCGGCCCCGACACGCCGTGCAAGCCCCAGTCGTTCTACGGCATCTCCAAGCTCGCGCTGCGCCAGGCCTGCCAGCTGCTCGCCGCCCAGACTGGCGCCCAGCTCAAATGGCTGCGTGCGTACTACATCACGGGCGACGAGGCCCGCGGCCAGTCGGTCTTTGCCAAGCTGGCGCAGGCGGCCGCACGCGGCGAGCACGAGTTCCCCTTCACGTCGGGGACCAACCAGTATGACTTCATCGACGTGCGCGAGCTCGCGCGCCAGATCGTGGCCGCATCGCTGCAGGACGAGGTCGACGGCGTCATCGAGTGCTGCACCGGCGAGCCGCTGTCGTTGGGCGATCGCATGGAGGCGTTCATCGCCGAGCGCGGCTTCGACATCCAGCTCAAGCGCGGGGCGTTCCCCGACCGGCCCTATGACTCGCCGGGCGTGTGGGGTGACCCCTCCCGGATCCACGCGATCCTCGACGCCGAGGGTTCGCGTGCGCAGGAAGGAGGTCAGCGATGAGGGTTTTGATCGTCATCCCTGCGTACAACGAGGAGGCCAACATCCTGAACGTCGTCGAAGACGTGCGTGCCGCTGGCTACGACTACGTGGTCATCAACGACGGCTCGACCGACGACACCGCGCGCGTGTGCGAGGACAACGGCATCAATTACGTGAACCTCATCCAAAACTTGGGCATCGGCGGCGCCGTGCAGACGGGCCACCTCTACGCCTACACCCATGGCTACGACGTGGACATCCAGGTCGACGGCGACGGCCAACACGACATCTCCTACGTGCCCGACCTGGTGCGCGCGGTGCAGGAGGGTGCCGACTTGGCCATCGGGTCGCGTTTCGTGGAGGAGTCGGATGGCTTCCAGTCGTCGTTCATGCGGCGCGTGGGCATCAAGTGGCTCAAGCACTGCATCAAGCTTTTCACCGGCCTCACCATCAACGACTCCACCTCGGGCTTCCGCGCGTCGGGGCGGCGCGCCATCGAGCTCTTTGCGCACAGCTACCCCAGCGACTACCCCGAGCCGGAGTCCATCGTCGCGGCCAACAAGCAGGGGCTGGTGGTGCGCGAGGTGCCCGTGGCCATGCGCGAACGCCAGGGCGGAACGTCGTCCATCAACGCGCTGAAGGGCGCCTATTACATGGTCAAGGTCACGCTTGCCATCGCAATCGAGGGATTTGGTAAGAGGGGCAGGGGCTAGTATGTCGATCGTGCTGCAGGTGGTCCTCATCATTGGGACCGTCGCCTTTTTGCTGGCCGTGCTGCGTTCGGTGCGCCATGGCCACTTGGACCTCAAGTATTCGCTGCTGTGGCTGCTTTTGGGCGTGCTGCTTCTGTTGTGCGCCATCTTCCCGGGGATCGTGGTGTTCTTCACGGGCCTGCTGGGCATAGGGCTGCCGTCCAATTTCGTCTTCATGGCCGGGCTGCTGTGCACGCTGGTCATCTGCATGTCGCTCACGCGCATCGTGAGCGGCCAGGATCGCAAGATCCGCTCGCTCATACAGCACGTGTCGCTGCTGGAGAAGCGTTTGGCAGATGCCGACCGCGCCGCGGCGCCGCGTCCCGCTCCCGCGCTGCCGCCCGCGGCCGAAGCTGCCGTCACGCACGAATCGAGGCCTGCGGCTAACGAGGACGCCGCGACTGTGGCCGAGCCTAGGCCTGAGCAGGACGGGGCGTGGGCCAACGAGGAGCTGGCCTGGGGCGTCTCCGCGTCCACGGCTGCGGTTGAGCCCGCGACCGTGGCCGCTGTCGAGCCCGAGTCCCCTCTGAGTGGGGTGGCGACAACCGGGTCTTGGGAGGCGCTGCCGCACGTCGAAGGGCCGGCTGCCGCACCCTCCGTCGAGTCCGCGCCCGCGACTGCGCCTGATCCTACGCCTGAGGCCGGGCCGAAGGATGCGTACGGGCCTGACGAGAATCCCAGCCTCCCGCCCTTCCTGCGCAAGCAGTAGCGCTCCGCGCAAGGA
>CACXFF010000191.1 GCA_902766805.1 uncultured Coriobacteriaceae bacterium
CGAAAGTCACGTTTGCGTACCCGGCTGGGCGCACCCAAACGGCCAAAGTGACGTTTGCGTACCCGGCCGGGCGTACCCAAACGGCCAAAGCGACGTTTGCGTACCCGGTTGGCCGCACCCATTGATAAGCGACTCCTTCATTTTCTGTGCAATCGTCGGCAACCAACAGCCCTGACTGTTATCCTGTTGAGCGGCGATTCGACGCTTCATCATCCAGATCGTCCATGAGAAAGGCGGCATGATCGTGAGCGAACACGAATTCAAGCAGTTCGACGGCTTTGGCGAGCTCGTCGCATACCAGACGCAGACGCGTCCCGACTCCATCGCCTTGGTGCACTTGGAAGGCGACAGGCTGCGCCGCGTGACGTGGCGTGCCTTCTCCGCGGACATCGACGCCCGCGCCGAAGAGCTGCGTGCGAGCGGCAAGACCTGCATGGCCATCTTGGCCGACGGTTCCTACGCGTGCGTGCGCGAACTGTTCGCCGCCAATGCCGCAGGCCTGCAGATTGCCATGCTGGACACCGCCGTGCCCGAACAGCAGCTCGCGATGCTGCTCCCCTACGTGGACGCCGACACCGTGTGGGCCCCCACAGCCGAGCGCGCCGAGGCCCTCACCGCGCTGCTGCACCCGCAGGGCGGCGGCGTGCAGGACGGCGCCGGCAAGATCCTCTTCTTCACCAGCGGCACCACCGCCCGCTCCAAGGCCGTGGTCCTCACCGACCGTTCGCTCATGGGCAGCATCTGCCCGGGTTCGGCCATGCAGCCCCTGACCCCCGCCGACACCCTGCTGTGCACCCTGCCTTTGGGCCACGTGTTCGGCATGGCTTGCGGCATGCTGTGGGGCATGGTCTGCGGCGCCACCGTCGCCCTGGGCCGCGGCGGCCGCCACGTGTTCACCGACCCGATGTTCTTCCGTCCCACGGCCATCTCGGTCGTGCCCATCCTGCTGGAGCACCTGCTGCGCCGCAGCCTGCTCAACCCCGAGCTCGAGCTCATCCTCGTGGGCGCCGGCGACTGCTCCGAGGAGCGCCTGCAGGAGGCGGCCGATCGCGGGATCCGCGTGGCCTTTGGCTACGGCCTGACCGAGACGAGCTCGGGCGTGGCCATCTCCACCGGTGACGAGCCGCACGCGATGGAAGTCTGCTGGGGCACCACCATCGAGCTGGCCGAGGACGGCGAGATCCTCATCAGCGGCCCGGGCATGATGGAGGGTTACTACAAGCTGCCGCAGGACACCGCGGAAGTGCTGGTGGACGGTGTGCTGCACACCGGCGACCTGGGCTCGTTCGACGAGAATGGCTGCCTGCACATCACCGGCCGCAAGAAGGAGATGCTCGTGCTGCCCGGCGGCACAAAGATCTTCCTGCCCGAGTACGAGCGCGAGATCGCCGAGACGCTCGGCACGAGCGAGATGGCCGTCGTCCTGCGCAAGGGCCTGCCGGTGCTCGTGATGGGCGACCTGGCCGCCAGCGCGAGCGAGGCCTCCGCCGCTGCCGCCGCCAACGCCTACGCCCGTGCCAACGAGGCGGGCAAGGCCGTGCTCAACAGGCTCTCCGGCGTGATGGAGGGTTGGCCCGCGTCGCAGCGCCTCGTCGACGTCGTGGACCTGGGCCGCGAGCTGCCGCGCACCGCGTCGGGCAAGGTCCAGCGCTGGATCGTGCAGTCCGAGCTGGACAAGCGCTGGGACGAGATCCGCAACATGCGCAAGGCCGGCAAGGCGACTGCCCCGGCTGCCCCGACTGCCGAGACACCCGCAGCCGAACCCGCTGCCGCAACGTCTCCCGCAGGTGTAACCGCCGCGGAGCCCGCAGCGGATAGCGCTCCGGCCGCCGAAGCCCCTGTTGCCGCACCCGCGCAGGAAACAGCCGTCAGCGCAACTGACAGCGCAGCCCCCGCATCCGAGGAATAAGCACGTCACGGGACGCGCGCTACTGGCTCTCTAGTCTGGCGCGCGCCTGCAAGTAAGCATGCGAGTCGTGCGCGGTATGGCTAGGGCTCGCTTGCCCCGCCCCCGACATCAGAAACACGCGCGCGCAACCACGTGCAGCACCCACGAAGCCCCAGCTGGCACTGAGCTAGCCGGGGCTTCGTATGCCGCGGCCCTCGCCAAGTGTTTTTATGCATAGGGTGCTGCCGTTTTTTCTCAGAAGTAGGAGTTCGGGCAATTTTGTCAACGAAATCACGTTTGAAAGCCATAATTTCCTTAAAGTAGGAAGATTATTTGTGAGACTTCTCCAAAGGGGCCGTATACCGTGCTCTATACCTGCAGCTACGAGACTCTGTATACCGACCGTGTGGAGAAAGCACACGATAAATCATCCTACTTTAAGAAAATTATGGCTTTCAAACGTGAATTCGTTGACGTAATTCGGTGTTTTCCTACTTCGGAGCTTTTTTGACAGCAGCTCACGCATAGAACCGGCCGCAAGACACTCCGCCATGCATGCTCCAACCAGCCCAGCGACCCACCCTTGCAGTTAGCGTTCGAACTGCATGCGGTAGTAGCGCGCGTAGACGCCGTCGCGCAGCATGAGCTGCTCGTGCGTGCCGCGCTCGACGATGCGGCCGTCCTGCACCGTGGCGATCTCGTCGGCCGTCCGGATGGTGGACAGGCGATGCGCGATCACCAGGGTGGTGCGCCCCTTGGCCAGGCGCGCCAGGCTCTCCTGCACCGCCAGCTCGCTCTCGTTGTCCAGCGCGCTGGTCGCCTCGTCGAGCACCAGTATCTGGGGATCTTTCAAGAACACGCGCGCGATGGACACCCGCTGCTTCTGTCCGCCAGAAAGGCGCGCCCCGCGCTCCCCCACCCGCGTCTCATAACCCTGCGGCAGGCTCTCGATGAACTCCGCGATGTTGGCCGCACGGGCCGCGGCCTTGATCTCCGCCTGCGTGGCACCCGGCCGTCCATAGGCGATGTTTTCGCCGATGGTCCCGTCGAACAGGTACACGTCCTGCTGCACCAGACCGATGGCTCGCCGCAGGCTGGACAACGTCACGTCGCGCACGTCTTGGCCGTCGATGCTCACCGACCCCGACGCCACGTCGTAGAAGCGCGGCAACAAAGCGCAGGTCGTGGACTTGCCACCGCCGCTGGGGCCGACCAGCGCCAGGGTCTTGCCCGGCTTCATCTCCAAGGTCATGCCCTTGAGCACGTGCGCACCGTCGCGCCCCCGCTCGTCGTCGCCGTCATAGTCAAAGCTCACGTTGTCATAGCGCACGCGCCCCTCGCTCAGCTGCAAATCGTGCGCGCCCGGACGCTCCTGTACGTCGGGCTGCATGGTGACGACCTCGTAGAAGCGTTCGAAGCCCGCCTTGGCTTTTTGGAACATCTCGGTGAAGTCCAGCAGGGTCTGGATGGGCGACAGGAACATGCTCACGTAGAGCGCGTAGGTGGCCAGGTCCACGGCCTGCAAGCGCCCTTGGGCCACCAGCCAGCCGCCAAAAACCACGATCACCACGTACAGCACGCCGGTAAAGCCGGACACGCTCGCGGTGAAGCGGCCCAAAGCCAGGTAGTTGCGCACTTTGGAATCGAGATAGGCGTCATTGGAGGTGGCGAACTTGGCACTCTCCACATCCTCGTTGGCGAAGGCCTTGACCACGCGCGCGCCGGCCAACGAGTCCTCGAGCTGTGCGTTGACCTGCGCTATCTTGCGGCGGTTGTCGCGGAAGGTGTCAGCCAGGCGCCTGTTGCCCCACAGGCCGAAGGCGAGCAGCAGCCCGGCGGTCACCGCGAGGGCCAACGACAGCTCCCAGGAGATGAAGGCCAGCAGCACGAACGAACCCACGATTTCCAAGGAGCAGATGACCAGCCACTCCGGGCCATGATGGGCGGCTTCGGCGATGTCGAACAGGTCGTTGGTCACGCGGCTCATGAGGTCGCCCGTGTTGCGCTTGTCGTAGAAGCTGAAGCTGAAGCGTTCGTAGGCGTCGAAGAGGTCTTGGCGCATGGCCGCCTCCATGCGCGCGCCCATGATGTGACCCCAGCTCGACACGAACCAACGGCACAGGTAGCGCAGCGCATAGAGGGCCACCAGGCCGAACGCGACCCAAGGCAGCGCGGCGATGATCGCGTTCGCACCCTGCATGAACAGGCCGTTGGTGAGGTTGCGCAGGATCTGGGGGAAGGCCAGGTCGATGCCCGCGAGCACGAGCGCGGCGAGCGTGTCGGCGAGGAAGAGCCCCAGGTGCGGACGGTAGTACGCGAGGAAGGCGTGCCAAAGCGAGGGCTGGCGGGAGGCGTCGGACATGCAGGCTCCATTCACACAGGTGGCGAACTTGTACCAGGTACAAGTCCGCCACCTTCAAGTACCGGTTGTGGGCAGCGAAGTTGTACCGGGTACAGCTCGCCACCACGTGGCTACTGCCGATAGTAACGCAGGAACTCCTCGAGCTTGTCCAGAGCCTCGCCCAACACTGCGCGACGCGGCAGGTAGACGATGCGGAAGTAACCCGGCTTCGCCCAGTTGAAGCCCTTGCCCGGGACGATGAGGACCTTCTGATCCTGCAGCAGGTCGAGCTGGAACTGTTCGTCATCGGTGATGTTGAACTTGTCCGGGTCCAGATGCGGGAAGATGTAGAACGCCGCCTTGGGCTTGACCACCTCCACACCGTCCATGGCACAGAGGCGCTCGTAGACGTAGTCGCGCTGGTTGCGCACGCGACCGCCGGGGACGACGTAGTCCTTGACCGACTGGTGGCCGCCAAGCGCGGTCTGCACGATGGACTGGGCGGGAACGTTGGAGCACAGGCGCATGTTGGACATCATGTTGATGCCCTCCATGAGGCCCCTGCCCAGGCGCTTGTTGCCCGAGATGGAGATCCAGCCGATGCGCCAGCCAGCGATCATGTGGCTCTTGGACAGGCCGTTGAACGTGA
>CACXFF010000192.1 GCA_902766805.1 uncultured Coriobacteriaceae bacterium
CCATGCCCTCGGGAAGATCCCACGCATCGCCTTGTAGCTTGACACTCATTTCCAACCTCGCCTTCCCGACAAGCATGTCGTACTCACAACGTATCTCATACTACGCGCGCAGGAGCGCCGTGTCTCACGACGAGATATAAGTATTCTGGCCGAGCTGCCGAGACTCCCGAAACCCATGCCAATCGTGAGGGAGCGATGTCAGCTCCCCGAATGTCGCTCGTTTGGGTGCGGCCAACCGGGTACTCAAACGCACTTATCGCCGTTTGGGTGCGGGCAACCGGGTACCCAAACGTTACTTTTGCCGTTTGGGTGCGGCCAACCGGGTACTCAAACGTTACTTCTGCCGTTTGGGTGCGGCCAACCGGGTACGCAAACGTTACTTTTGCCGTTTGGGGACACGCCCAGCGCGCTGCGATGGTCTCGGCCTGCCGCGGCAAGCTCGCAACGTTTCGACAAAAAAAGAGGCCCGAAGGCCTCAGCCGGGAGCCACCCGGCAACAAGAGAAGAGTCCCGCTGGCCCGGAAGGAGGAGGAAAGGGTCAAACGGAGCACGGTACGGGAACGTGTCGGCATTTCCGTTCCGCGAGGAACATGGTAGCACAATGAGTTAGCGTTGGCTAACACTTTTTTGGCGATTCGCGACGAGAGCCTAGGGCAACCAATGCGGGCATTGGCGACCACAGAAGCGGACCAACGCAAGCGTCGTGGGACGCCAGCGAGCTGCGCCGTGAAAGGTTATTCCCCCGCCTCGGGACCGTCAGCATGCTCCGCTTCGGGCGTGTCGGCCTCCCCCGCCTCGGCAGCACGGGCCTGCTCCGCTTCCGCCTCGCGCAGCTCGCGCAGGATGCTGATGGCCATGGGCAGCGCAATCAGCGACGTGATCACATCGGTGACGGGTTGGGCGATCTGCACGCCTAGCAAGCCCAGCAACGGCGGCAGCACCAGCACCACGGGCGCCAGCACGAGCCCCAGGCGCGCCGAGCCCAGGATCGTCGCCCGCCACATCTTGCCACTGGTCTGCAACAGGAAGTTCGTGATCATCGCGAAGCCCGTGAACGGCAGGGTGACGCTGCAGAGGCGCAACGTGAGCGTGGCGATGCGCACCACCTCGGGATCGTCGCGGAACAGCGCGATGAGCTGCGGCGCCCACACGAACGTGACCACCGATACGCACGACACGCACAGCAGGGACATCTTGATCGCGGCGAAATAGCCCTCGCGGATGCGCGCAAAACGCTTGGCGCCCAGGTTGTAGCCCACGATGGGCTGGAAGCCCTGGCCGATGCCAATCTGGAAGAAGTTCCCGATGCCCGTTATGCGCTGCACCACCGCGATGCCCGCGATCGCCGCATCGCCAAAGGGAGCCGCCGCGTTGTTGAGCAGCGAGGTCGCGACGCCCAGCATCACTTGACGCGCGAACGATGGCACCCCGCCGTTGTTGATCTCGCGTAGCAGCGCGAGCGTGGGTCGCCGCAGGTAGCGCGGCGAGAGCGGCGTGATGCCCGCGCGGTTCATCTGGTAGAGCAGGATGAAGAAGCTCGCGGCCTCGGACACGACGGTTGCCAACGCACTGCCACGTATGCCCAGGCCCAAGGGGAAGATGAACAGCGGGGTGAGGATGGTGTTGAGCACCGCGCCCGCCACCATCGCAAGCATGGAATAGAACGACTCGCCCTGAAAGCGCAGCTGCATGTTGAGCAGGAAGCAACTGGCGATGAACGGCGCACCGAAGAGGATCGTGGAGATGTAGGCGCGCGCATAGGGCAGGATGGTCTCGGTGGCCCCGCCCAAGTAGCACAGCTGGTCCAAGAACAGGTGGCCCACCAGCGCGATGACGGTGCCAAAGCACAGCGTGGCAGCCAGCCCCATGTTGACGAAGACGCACGCCTTCTCGGTGTCGCCCGCGCCGAGGTAGCGGCTCATCGGGTTGCCCGTGCCCTGCGCGAAATAGAAGCCCATGGCCTGGATCGTGGTCATCGTCACGAACGACACGCCCACCGCCGCCGAGGCGCTCGTAGACCCCATCTGCCCGACGAAGAAGGTGTCGGCCAGGTTGTAGAGCGACGTGACGATGTTGGCAAAGATCGCCGGCGCGGCCAAAGAGAGGATGAGCGGCACGACCGGCCGTTCGAGCATCTCACGGCGCTTCTCCTCGGGCGACAGCTCGGGCGGACGCAGTATGTCTATCAAACGTGGCATGCTTCTCATGATAGCGCTCTGGCCCGACGGCACATTTCTCACTAAGACAGGTCTGCCACCCCCAATCTGTACTTGAGGGTGGCAGACCTGTCTTAGTGAGAAATGTGCCGTCGGGCTAGAGTTCGAGGAAGGCTTCGTCCACGCCGTCCGTCGCCCTGAGCATGCAGCGCCCAGGCCCATGGCGCACCACGGCCAACGCACGACCCGCACGCGTGGGGAAGCAGCCTTCCAGGTAGGAGCGCTCGCTCTTGTGGATGGCGCTGCCGAAGGCCAACAGCTCGCCACCCGCCACGGCCACGCGCAGCTCCCGGTCGCAACCCGCTTCCACCGTGCCCCGCTCGTCCACGAGCGTCACCGACACGAACGACACTCGCTCGCCGTCATCCTCTCGCTTGTCGTCCGCCGTCTTGTCGAGCATGAGCACGAGGTCCCCCGCGTCCAGTCCCTGCAGGTACGCCGCGCGCTGCGCCTGCATCTCTCCCCAAACGTCAGGCTCTACCCGCAGGCTCAGATGCAGGGGCCCTTCGGCGCTGCGCAACAGGGAGCGTCCCAGCTCCTCGCCCCGCGCCGTGCAGGCAATCGCCACGAGCTCGCCTGGCTGATAGCGCACGGAGAAGTCGGCATGGCCATCGCGCACCCGCTTGACGCGTACGCTGCGCCCGTTGAGGTAGAGCTTGACGATGGGCGCGCGGGTGTACACCTCCACGACCGTGGGGTTGCCCTCGCTGCCCCGCCAGCTCCAGCACGGGATGGAGTTGGTGCCACGCCACGGCGCCTTGACCGGATGGGGCAAGTCGGCCGGACGGACGAAGATGAGCGGGTCTTGCGCCATGACCGGCGCTTCCCACACCACCGCTGCCAACGCCGCCTCGCCATTGGGGTCGCCGATGAGGTCAAGCGCGCCGGTGTCGGCGCACAGCCACGGATAGGGCTTGGCCACGGGCGTGGGGTCGTCGCTCCAGGCGGCGAGGCTGCACTCGCCCAGGTAGTCCCAACTCGTCCACATGAAGTCGCCGATGATGCGCGGGTCACCCTCTACCAAGCGCCAGTTGCGCGCGAGGTCGTAGGGCATGGTCTCGCTGCCAAAGATCAGCTGGTCGGGACGACGGCGCAGGTCGGCATGGTAGCGGCTCACGCCATAGTTGTAGCCCGCGATATCCAGCGCGTCAAAGAACGGCCGCACCGCATTGCCCACCAGCGGCGTAGAGGCGATCAGCTCCATCACGTCGCCCATCTTGGCCACGTAGGTGTTGTAGGCGAGGCTCGCATCGGTCGACGCGTCCTGTGCCGGGGCCTCGTCTGACCCTTCGCCGTTGAACGAGTCGATGCCCAAGCCGGCTGCCCACAGGATCGTCGGGTTCACGCCCGCGGTCACGGGCCGGGTGGGGTCCAAGCGCCAGGTGAGCTGGGCGAGCGTGCGAGCCATCTCCACGCCGCGCTGTTCCACGGGCTCGGCGTTCTCGTTGCCAATGGAGTACAGCACCACGCTGGGGTGGTTGAAGTCCTTGGCCACCATCGCCCGCAGGTCATCCGTATAGCACGCCTCGAAATCGCGAGAGTAGTCATAGGGGTTCTTGGGGCGATACCACATGTCGCAGAGCTCGTCCATGACGTACATGCCCAGCTCGTCACACGCGGCGAGCATGCTCTCCGAGAGCGGGTTGTGTGCGCTGCGAATGGCGTTGAAGCCCCACTCCTTGAGGCGCGCCACCTTGCGGAACGACGCCTGGGGCAGGTCCACCGCGCCCAAGATGCCGTTGTCGTGATGCACGCAGCCACCCCGCAGCTTGACGGGAGAGCCATTGACCAACAGGCCCGACCTGCCCCACGCCAGCTTGCGCACGCCCAAGCGCTGATGCGCCACGTCAACGACCTGGTCGTTCTCCTCGAGGGCCACATACAGGTCGTAGAGGAACGGATCGTCGGCCGACCACAGGTGGGCATCGGGAATCTCCAACACGCAGTCGGCACCCGCGCCCGCACAGATCACTTCGCCCTGCGCGACGACCACGACGTTCACCTGGGCATCGCCCGCGAACGAGGTCTGGACGCGCACACGCGCTGGGTCGAGCGACTCGGTGCTCACGCGCACGCCTCCACGCAGAATGTGCGTCGGATCTTGGATCACCATGCGCACGGGACGGTAAAGGCCACTGCCCGCGTACCAGCGGGAGTTGGGCTGCTGCGTGTTGTCGACACGCACGCAGAGCAGATGCTTGCCAGGACGGGAGAACAGGTCGCTCAGGTCCACCGAGAAACCCGTGTAGCCATAGACATGACGTGCGCGGACCTCGCCGTCCACGAGCACCGTCGTGTCCCCCATCGCGCCTTCGAATTCCAGCGTGAGCACCTTGTGCTCATAGTCGAGCGGCATCTCCAGGAGCATCTCGTAGCGATAGCAGCCCCCATAGAAGTAGGCCCCGGCGTTGCCCGAAGGAGCGTCGGGTCCGCGTCGCTCGCCAAGCATCGCGTCATGCGGAACGCGCACGGCTTGTGCCTCGCTCTCGTCGTCGCGATAGAACAGCCAGGACTCCGGCTCAAAAGTGTACGTCACTGCGCCACGCTCCCCTCGTCCCCTTCGGGTTCCTCGCCCCGCGCGCCCTGCGCCGCGGGATCGTGCTGTGAGAAGTGCGCCGCACGCAGGCCAGCAGCATCTCGCTCCGGCTCTGCCGCGGACACGTCATGTGCCTCGCTCACTGCGGGCGCGTCGCCCGACGCTTCAGCTGCAGGCAGGTCGGCGGGGGCCTGCGCAGCGACAGCGCCTTCGACCTGCGTGGGACACGCGTCGGCGGCGGTCTGCGGAGCGTCGTTGGCAGCCTGCGCGGGACCTGCGCCCTCGGCAGTCTGTGCCTCCTGCAGCGCACGTGCCTGCTCGGCTTCGCGCTGCTCGAGCCAGCGGTCGATCTGGATCTTGCAGAACGCCGCCACCGGCACGGCCACGAGCATGCCCGCCAGACCACCCACGGCACCGCCTGCGATGAGCGCGCAGAGCACCAGCAGCGGATGGACCTTCACGGTGTGCGAGAGCAGGCGCGGGTTGAGGATGTTGCCGTCCACGAACATCACGATGCCGAGCACGGCGAAGCCCGCGAGCATGCGGCCCCAGGCGCCTTCGGCCAGGCAGAGCACGGCCGTGAGGCAGAAGCCCAACGGCGCCCCGAGGTACGGAATCATGTTGCCCAAGCCCGTGAGGGCGCCCACCACAGGCCCGTAGGGCACGCCCACGATGGTGAGCAGCACCATGGACAGGCAGCCCACCAGCAGCGCGTCCATGAACTGTCCGCGGAAATAGCCCGAGAACACGAGGTCAGCGTCTTGGCTCAGGCGCACCATGCTCTCGTCCACGGCGAAACCGAAGCCCGCACGCAGCAGACGGGCGAAATAGTCCACCACGCGCCGGCCGTCCAGCAGGAAGTACACCGAGCAGATCACCGACATGACGGCGGTGGAGGTGAAGTCAGCGACGCCCGACACCGCCGTGCCGATCGAACCGCTGCTGCTCAGCTTGATGCCCCACTCGTTCAGGCGCTGCTGCAGCGTGACCACCATGTCCATGAAGTCGCCCTGCGCGCTGCCCAGCAGCTCCTGCAGGGTGGCGAAGTTCACCTTGCTGATGGACTGCGTGACCATGAGCAACACCAAGGCGAGCAGGAGCACGAGCGCCGCAATCACCAGGGCGACCGACAGCATCACGGCAATGTCGTTGCGCGCACGGTCGTTACACGCCAGCCGCGGACTCCGCTTGAGCCACTCGTTCACGCGCCGCACGAGCGGCGACATGAGGTAGCACAGTGCCGCGCCGTACACGAGCGGCCCGAGCACCGTGCACACGAGCTTCCAGAGATGGACGAAGAAGTCGCTGGAGTACCACAGCAGCATCCCCAGACCGAACGTCACGAGCGCCGTGATGGCGACATACAGGCACTTCTTTGC
>CACXFF010000193.1 GCA_902766805.1 uncultured Coriobacteriaceae bacterium
CCGTCGGCCAGGGCGAGGTTGGAGCCAAACTGGCTGCGCGGCTCCTCGCCGGGGTACACGTGGCCGTCCGACCAGGTGTGGTAGCGCGCGGGCAGCGGTCCCTTGTCGAGCAGCTGGGGCTTGAGCCAAGAGCCCTTGAACACGTGCAGGCAGTCGGCGGGCGCCACGGTCTCGTCGAACATGAACGCGATGCCGTAGATGCTCGTGCAGTGCAGCATGCGCAGGTCGGGCCAAGCGCCGGCGATGTAGTCGCGGTAGGTGTTGTCCTGCGTGACGATCATGAAGATCACGCACTTGTCGCAGACCTGGCGGTAGACGGCGTCCCACTCGGGCGTGCCGCGGTACTCGTCCTCGATGTGCTTGAGCGCGCGGGCGATGGTGTTGGTGCCGCCGCCGGCGAGCAGGTAGAGCTGGCGCGGGTCGTCGGCGAAGATGCGCTCGCGGATGAGCTCGGAGCCGGGCGTGTCCTGCTCCATGTCGCCTTCGGTGCGCACGTTGCCGATGCAGGTCACGGCGCGCAGGGCGTCCGGCGTGGGGTAGGCGGGGTCGTGGACCACGAGCTGCGGGTAAGCCTGCTCGTAGGCGTCCAGGTAGTCCCACATCCACTGGCCGCCGGCCCAACGCTTGGGCTCGATGCCGGCGTCGGGGTCGCCGGCGTAGTGGAAGCACGAGCTGGAGAGCACGAGGCCCTCGATGTCGACGTCGTTGGCGTAGAACAGCAGGTGCAGGAAGGAGTTCATGTCGTCGCACTCGGCGTCGTTGGTGAAGATCGCGCGTGCTTTGAACTGGGCCATCTCGGCTCCTCTCGGTCGTGGTTGGCGAACGTGTGCCAGGTACAGCGTCGCCATCCGGCAGGTGTCTAGTGGTGCAGGGCCTGGGCGAGCGCAGCACGCCAGCCGTCGAGCTTGCGGGCGCGGCGCGCGGGCTCCATCGCGGGTTGGTAGAGCGTGCGCTGGATCTGGTCGGTGACCTCGTGCCCATGGTAGAGCCCCGCGGCCAAGCCGGCCACCTGCGCGGCGCCAGCGGCCGAAAGCTCGGCCACGCTCGAGACGCTCACGCGCGCGTCGCTCACGTCGGCCTGGAACTGCATGAGGTAGCCGTTGGCCGTGGGTCCGCCGTCCACGCGCAGCTCGTCCACGGTGAGCCCGGTGTCGGCGCGCATCGCGTCCACCACGTCGCCGATCTGGTAGGCGATGCTCTCCAGGCAGGCGCGCACGATCTCGTCGTGGCCGGTGGTGCGGGTCACGCCCGTGAGCAGGCCGGTCGCCTCGTCGTCCCAATACGGCGCGCCCAAGCCGGTGAAGGCGGGCACGAAATACGCGCGGTCGGCAGGGTTGGCCCGGCGCGCGCACAGCTCGGCGTCGCCGGGGTCGCCGATGAGGCGGGCGTCATCCTTCATCCAGCTCACCACGGCGCCGGTGTAGTTGATGTTGCCTTCGAGCACGTAGCTGCGCTGCCCGCCGATCTCGCCGGCCACGCTCGTGACCAAGCCGGCGCCCGAGCGCACCAGGCGCGCGCCGGTCTGCATCATCACGCTCGAGCCGGTGCCGTAGGTCGCCTTGACCTGGCCGGCCTCCACGCAGCCTTGGCCAAAGAGCGCGGCCTGGCTGTCGCCGAGCATGCCGCACACGGGCACGGGCGCGGGGAAGAGGCCACCGGCGGTCGTGTGGCCAAAGACGGCGTCGGATGCGTGCAGCTCGGGCAGCGCGGCGCGTGGCACGCCAAAGAGCGCGCACAGCTCGTCGCTCCACGTGCCTGCGGCGATGTCGTAGAGCTGCGTGCGGCAGGCGTTGGACGGCTCGGTGGCGAAGGCCTGGCCCTCCGTGAGGCACCAGAGCACCCAGCTGTCCATGGTGCCCAAGGCCAAGGTTCCGGCTTGGGCGGCCGCGGCGACGGCGGGCACGTTGCGCACGAGCCACGCCATCTTGCCAGCCGAGAAGTACGGCGACAGGTTCATGCCCGACAGCTCGCGCACGCGCTGCGCGGCCTCGGGACGTTCGGCGACGAGCTGGGCGCAGAGCTCCTTGGCCCGCGCGCACTGCCACACCACCGCGTGGTAGAGAGGCTCGCCCGTCACGCGGTCCCAAGCCATGCAGGTCTCGCGCTGGTTGGAGATGCCCACGGCCGCGACCTCGGTCGGTTCGATGCCGGAGAGCTCCACGACCTCGCGCATCACCTGGGTGACGTTGGCCGCGATCTCGGCCGGGTCGTGCTCCACGTAGCCGTTGTCCTGGATGATCTGCCGATGCGGCCGCGCGGTTTTGGCCACGAGGCGTCCGTCCGCGCCGAAGAGCACGGCTTTGGTGCCCTGCGTGGACTGGTCGATGGAGAGAACGTAGGGCATGGCGCATCCTTTCGCCCCGGATGGCACACTCCTCTCAAAGACAAATGTGCCACCTTCAAATACAGGTTGAGGGTGGCGGACTGGTACCAGGTACCAGTCCGCCACCCGAAGGGACTAGGCGAGCAGCTCGCGCGCGGCGGCGGCGATGCCTGCGGCGTCCAGGCCGTAGTGCGCGAAAACCTCGGCCGAGCTGCCGGTGATCACGGGCGCGTCGGGCAGCGACAGGTTGCGCACGAGGCGCGGGCAGCGTGCCCCCACGACCTGCGCCACCGCGGCGCCCAGGCCGCCGTACGGCGCGTGCTCCTCCACGGTGAGCACGGCGCGTGCCCCCTGCGCGGCCTCCACCACGGCGGCCTCGTCCAGCGGCTTGACGCAGTACATGTCCAACACGCTGGCGCTCACGCCGGCCTCGGCCAGGGCGTCGGCGGCGGCCACGGCCGGTGCCACGAGCTCGCCGCAGGCGATGATCGCGACGTCCGTGCCGCGGCGCAGCCACGTCGCGCGGTCCATCTCGAACGGGCAGTCGTCGGCCGTGTACACGTCCTCTACCGCGTTGCGCCCCACGCGCAGGTAGGCGGGCTGCTCGTCGGCCAGCAGGGCGCGCACCAGCGCACGGGTCTGCCAACGGTCGCTCGGCAGGTACACGCGCATGTTGGGGATCGCGCTCATGGCGGCGATGTCCTGCGCGGAGTGGTGGCTCATGCCCAACGCGCCGTAGGAGACGCCGCCCGAGATGCCCACGAGCTTGACGTTGGTGCGCGAGTAGGCGCAGTCCACCTTGGCCTGCTCGTAGCTGCGCGTGGTCACGAAGCTCGCCGGGCTCGCCGCCCACGCCTTCTTGCCGCAGCTCGCGAGGCCGGCGGCGATGCCCACCAGGTCCTGCTCGGCGATGCCGACCTCCACGGCCTGCTCGGGGAACGCGTCGAAGAACGGCGCGAGCGAAGCCGACCCGCGGCTGTCGGAGCACAGGACGACCACGTCGCGGTCGGTCTGTGCGGCGGCCATGAGCTCCTCGCAGATGGCCTGACGGTTGGGGACGCTGTTCTTAGGCATGCTGCACCTCGTTCCTGTGCGCCGCGAAATCGGCGCTGATCTGCGCGTACTCCTCGGCCGTGGGCAGGTGGTGGTGCCAACCCGCCTTGTTCTCCATGAGCGGGCTGCCAAAGCCCTTCACCGTGTTGAGGATGATCGCGGTGGGCTGCTCGCGCGTCTGCTC
>CACXFF010000194.1 GCA_902766805.1 uncultured Coriobacteriaceae bacterium
CCAGGTGGCGAGGGGCGGCGTGGGCCGTAGGGGCATATCCCGCAGGCGCAAGACGACCCCCTGTTTGTTTGGCCACGCCAAACAAACAGGCCCGCGGCGGCAAGCGCACGCCAGTGCGCGCAGACCGCAACGCCCTCCGAGTCCCGGCGCGCCGAGGACATGCCCCGTGGCCCGCGGCGCCCCGTCCCCGAGCAAGCGACGTGGCCGTCAGGCCCTCCCCCATCCTCGCGTTGATACCAAAAAGACGTGGTCTCTTTAGTAGCAAGGGCTTCCACGCAACAAAAAAGCCCTGACCACACGGCCAGGGCTTCCATGCACAATGTGCTGTGAGCAAGCGGACTTACTCAGCAGCCTCCTCGGCGACCGGCTCGGCAACCGCCACGGGGGCAGCAACCTTGGCCTTGGGCTGGCAAGGCTCGGTCACGAGCTCGATGATCACGATCTCGGCATTGTCGCCCTTGCTGGTGCCGAGCTTCATGATGCGGGTGTAGCCGCCCTGACGGTCGGCCCACATGCCCTGAGCGGCCTTCTCAAAGATCTCGCGAACGAGTTCCTTGTCGCCGAGCTGCGCGATGGCAAAACGGCGGGCGGCGAGGTCGCCGCGCTTGGCCCAGGTGATCACGCGATCCACGTCGGGGCGGATAGCCTTGGCGCGGGTGACGGTGGTCTTGATACGGTCGTGCTCGAACAGCGCGCACACCAGCGACTTCTTCATGGCCTTGGTGTGGCTTGCGTCGGTCCCGAGCTTCATACCATGCTTCTTGTAGTGCCTCATGGCGCAACGCTCCTAAACAATACGGTTCGAGTGGGACTTAGGCCTTCAGGCCCAGGCCCATGGTCTCGAGCTTGTCTTTCACTTCCTCGATCGACTTCACACCAAAGTTGCGGATGTTCATGAGGTCGTTCTCGGAGAACTCGACGAGCTGACGCACCGTGTGAATGCCGGCACGCTTGAGGCAGTTGTACGAGCGCACGGAGAGGTCAAGGTCCTCGATGGCCTTGTCCAGCTCAGAGTTCTCGTCGGACTGGCCCGTGGCGAAGATCGAAATCTCCTCGGGCTGCTCATCGGTCTCCACAAGGCTCATGAACGCAGCCATGTGCTGAGTGACGATGTTGGACGCTTCTACGACAGCCTCGCGCGGAGCGATGGCACCGTTGGTCTCCACCTCGAGCACCAGGCGGTCGTAGTCGGTCTGCTGGCCGACGCGGCACGGCTCAATGGCGAGCGCGACGCGACGGATGGGCTTGAACACGGAGTCCACGTGGATGAGCCCAATGGGATCATCCGGACGCTCGTTGTCGTCGCCCGAAACATAGCCGCGGCCCACGCCAATGCGCATGCGCATGGTGAGGTGAGAGCCCTCGGCAAGATCACAGATGAAGTGGTCCGGGTTCACGAGTTCGAACTCGGCGGGGATGTCGAAATCCCCACCGGTCACGTGCAGGGGGCCGTCCACGTTGATCGTGGCCGTAGCCTCGTCGCCGGTGCCCATGGAGCGGAACACCAGACCCTTCACGTTGAGCACGATATCGGTGACGTCCTCGTAGACGCCCTCCACCGTGGTGAACTCATGCTGCACACCGTCGATCTGGATGGCCTCGACAGCCGCGCCCTCCAGCGAGCTCTCCAGGACGCGGCGCAGGGAGTTGCCAAGCGTGTAGCCGTAGCCACGCTCGAGGGGCTCCACGATGAACCGCGCGAGGTTCTCGTTGATTTCTTCGACCGAAACGGTCGGACGGACGAATTCGGACATTCATGCCTCCATACGGGTGACGCGCAGTTTACTTCGAGTAAAGCTCGACGATGAGCTGAGCATCGATGTCAAGGTCGATCTGGTCGCGCGACGGCACCTGCAGCACGTTGCCGGAGAGCTTCTCGATGTCAACCTCGAGCCAGCCGGGGACGGCCATGTGCTCGGAGGAGATGAGGGCCTCCTTGATGGGGAGCAGGTCCTTGTACTTCGGCGCGACGGCGATGACATCGCCGGCCTTCACCTGGTACGAAGGAATGTCCACGCGCTTGCCGTTCACGGTGATGTGGCCGTGACGGACGGTCTGACGGGCCTCCTTGCGCGTGCGCGCAAAGCCCAGACGGAAGACGACGTTGTCCAGACGGATCTCGAGGAGCGTCATCAGGTTGTCGCCGGTGATGCCCTGCATACGACGGGCACGGTTGTAGTAGCCCGCGAACTGCTTCTCCAGCACGCCATAGATGAACTTGGCCTTCTGCTTCTCACGAAGCTGACGACCGTACTCGCTCTCCTGACGACGCTGACGGCGCGGCTGACGCTTCGACTCCTTGTTGATGCCCATGACCACCGGGTCGATGCCCAGGGAACGGCAACGCTTGAGGACAGGGGTCCTATCCACTGCCATAGTGATTTCCTCCTACACTACACGCGACGACGCTTGCACGGACGGCAACCGTTGTGCGCGATCGGGGTCTTGTCCTGGATGCTCGACACCTCGAGGCCAGCGGCCTGGAGCGAGCGGATGGCGGTCTCACGGCCAGAGCCGGGGCCCTTGACGAAGACGGAGACCTTGCGGACACCGTGCTCCATAGCGGCCTTGGCGCAGGCTTCGGCGGCCATCTGGGCAGCGAACGGCGTGGACTTGCGGGAGCCCTTGAAGCCGACGGTGCCGGCGGAGTTCCAGGAGATCACGTTGCCCTGGGGATCCGTGATGGACACGATCGTGTTGTTGAACGTGGACTTGATGTGGGCCTGGCCCACGGCGATGTTCTTGCGCTCGCTCCTGCGGATGCGCTGGGTACGAGCACCCTTCTTCGGGTTTGCCATGGTTACCTCCCCTTACCGGTTCTTCTTGCCGCCGATTTGACGCCTCGGGCCCTTGCGGGTACGGGCGTTGGTGTGCGTGCGCTGACCGTGCACGGGAAGGCCCTTGCGGTGACGGAGGCCGCGATAGCAACCGATCTCCATCAGGCGGGCAATGTTCTGGCGACGGTCGCGACGCAGGTCGCCTTCCGTCACGTAGTTCGCGGAGATTTCATCACGCATACGCGTGACTTCGTCTTCGGTGAGATCCCTGCAACGAGTGCTGGGATCAACGCCACACACCTCGCAAATCTTGGAGGCGGTGGTGCGGCCGATGCCGTAAATATAGGTGAGTCCGATCTCCACACGCTTGTCGTTGGGGAGGTCGACGCCGTTAATACGGGCCAACTTAGGCTCCTTTCCTAACCCTGGCGCTGCTTGTGGCGCGGGTTCTCGCAGATCACGTACACCTTACCGTGGCGACGGATGATCTTGCACTTGTCGCACATCTTCTTGACCGAAGGGCGTACCTTCATGACTCGTTCCTTTCGGTGGTACCTACTATATTCTCGCCCAGCCGCTGGCGTTAATTCTCACGACTGTACCGCGACACGGGACGTCCGCCCCACGACGCGGCAAAATGAAGAGCGCTGCCTATCCTACTTGTAGCGATAGGTGATACGACCGCGGCTCAGGTCGTACGGAGACATCTCCACCACGACCTTGTCGCCCGGCAGGATACGGATGTAGTTCA
>CACXFF010000195.1 GCA_902766805.1 uncultured Coriobacteriaceae bacterium
AGCTCCTGGATGAGCACCGTCTTGCCCACGCCGGCGCCGCCAAAGAGGCCGGTCTTGCCGCCGCGCACGTAGGGCTCGAGCAGGTCGATGGCCTTGATGCCCGTCTCGAAGACCTCGGTCTGGGTCGTGAGCTCGTCGAAGTGCGGCGCGCGACGGTGGATGGGATAGAACTGGACCTCGTCGGGCCTCGGCGCCGGCTTGCCGTCGACCGGCTGTCCGTGCACGTTCCACACGCGGCCGAGCGTGGCCTCGCCAACGGGCATCATCATGGGCTTGCCCGTGTCGGTGACGTGCAGGCCACGGGTGAGGCCGTCGGTGGAGGACATGGCGACGCAACGGACGACATGGTCGGGCAGCTGCGACTCCACCTCCAGCACCACGTCGACCGGGCCCATGGGGGTGTCGCCCTCGACCTTGAGGGCGTTGTAGATGTCGGGCACCTCGTCGTCGAACTTGACATCGACGACCGAGCCCACGATGCGGACGATCGTGCCCTCGCCCGCGCCACGGCGCAGGTAGTTCTGCACGGCCTCCTCGATTTTGACGACCTGCGAGTCGTCAACCACGGGGACGCTCTGTTCGGCTTCTGTCATTGCGACCTCCTAGCAGAAGGTGGTGTTGCTTGCGGTACGCGTGCCGGCGCGAGCCGTCGCGCGAGCGCGGGGAGCACAGGCGTGCTACTCCCCGTCTTCCAGGGCGGCCGCGCCGCCCACGATCTCGGTGAGCTCGGTGGTGATGGACCCCTGGCGCACGCGGTTGTACGTGCGGGAGAGGTTGGCCACGACCGCCGTCGCGTTGTCGGTGGCCGACTGCATCGCGCGACGGCGTGCGCCGTGCTCGGCAGCCGCGGAGTCCAGCAGCGCGTGGTAGATGACCGTGCGCACGTAGGCCGGGATAAGATAGCCCAGCACGTCGGCCGCCGACGGGTCGAACGTGTAGTCGGCCTCAGCGGCGCTGGTGCCGTGCACGGGCTGGATCTCCTGCATGCCCTCCTCGCCCTCGCGGGGGTCGTTGGGCATGGTGAGGCCTTCGTCGGCCACCTCCACGGGCAGGAGCTGGTCGGCGACGAGCACCTGCTCCATGCGGTTGCGCGCGTGGTGGTAGACGATGGACACGCGGTCGTAGCTGCCCGCCTCGTAGCCATCCATCACGAAGCTCGCGATGCGGTCGGCCTGGTCCATCGTGGGCTCAGAGCTCTGGCCCTCGAAGCTCATGACCGGCTCGAACACGCGCGAACGGAAGTAGTCGGTGGGCTCCTTGCCGCAGGTGATCACGGAGCACTTGACGCCCCGGGCCAGAAGCTCGGTGATCTGGGTGTGGACCGAGCGCTCCGGCACGATGTTGAAACCGCCTGCCAAGCCACGGTCGGAGGCGATCACGATGAAGAGCACCGAGCGCTCTGCCTCGTGTTTCTCCAAAAGCGGCTGGTCGGCCGCCGAGCTGGCGTGGGCGACATGGGCGAGCATGCGGGTGATGGCGTCCTTGTAGGGGCCCGCCTCTTCGGCACGCTCGAGCGCCGCGCGAATCTTGGCGGTGGAGACCATCTCCATCGTGCGCGTGATCTGCATGGTCGCTTTGACGCTCGCCATGCGGCGTGAGATGTCACGCAGGTTCGCCATGCTGTGTCGCGTTTCCTTTCTGAGGACGGCCGGGCGCGCTGGCCCGGTCCGTCACGTGTTGGTTACTCGTCCTCGCCCACGAAATCGGCTTTGAAGTCGTCGATCAGCCTGCGCAGCGACTCCTCCAGCTGGCCGGAAATCTTGCCGGCGCGCACCTGGTCGCGCAGGTCGTCGTGATCGTGGTTGAGCAGGGTGACGAGCTGGTCGCGGAAGGGCTGGACGTCCTCCAGTCGCAGGTCGTCCAGGTAGCCCTCCTTGCCGGCGAACAGGACGATGGCCTGATCGGCGACGTCGAGCGCCGAGTAGCGGCCCTGCTTGAGCACCTCGGTCATGCGCGCACCGTGCGTGAGCTGGCGCTGCGTGGCGGCGTCCAGGTCGGAGCCGAACTGAGCGAAGGCCTGCATCTCGCGGTAGCCCGCGAGGTCGAGGCGCAGGGTGCCGGCGACCTGCTTCATGGAAGCGAGCTGCGCCGCGCCGCCGACGCGCGAGACCGAAAGGCCGGTGTCCACAGCCGGGCGCTGTCCTTGGAAGAACAGGTCCTGCTGCAGGTAGATCTGGCCGTCGGTGATGGAGATGACGTTGGTCGGGATGTAGGCCGACACGTCGCCTTCCTGCGTCTCGATGATGGGCAGCGCCGTGAGCGAGCCCGCGCCGTTGGCGTCGGAGAGCTTGCACGCGCGCTCGAGCAGGCGGCTGTGCAGGTAGAAGATGTCACCGGGGTACGCCTCGCGTCCGGGCGGACGGTGCAGCGTCAGGGACATCTGACGGTAGGCGACGGCCTGCTTGGAGAGGTCGTCATAGACCACGAGCA
>CACXFF010000196.1 GCA_902766805.1 uncultured Coriobacteriaceae bacterium
CTTCGATTCCGTATCCGTGCGCATCGGCGCCTTCGCACGACTCTCGATTCCGTATCCGTGCGCGCCCCGCCCTTCGCAAGACCTTCGATTTGCTTCCCGTGCGCATTGGCAGCTTCGCAAGACCTTCGATTCCGTATCCGTGCGCATCGGCGCCTTCGCACGACTCTCGATTCCGTATCCGTGCGCGCCCCGCCCTTCGCAAGACATTCGATTTGCTACCCGTGCGCGCCCCGCCCTTCGCAAGACATTCGATTTGCTACCCGTGCGCGCCCAACCCTTCGCACGGCCAACGATTCGTTCCCCGTGCGCGGTTACAATGGAGGCGCACACAGCGCCGGCCCCGCGCCGGCTGACAACGAGCGTCGGCGCGCGCCGGCGGAAACACGAGGTCGTCGGCACAGGGCCGGCGCGAACGGGCGAGAGGTGACCCGATGGAGTTCTTTGCGACCTGCGCGGCAGGGTTTGAGCAGGTGTTGGCGGGCGAGCTGACGGGCTTGGGCCTCTCCCAAGTGCGTCCGCTCGCTGGTCAGGTGGCGTTCCAGGGAGAGATAGGCGCGGCGCTCACGGCCTGCCTGTGGTCGCGCATCGCGTCGCGCGTGATTGCGGTGGTCGGCCGCGTGGACGCCGTTGACTCCGACGCGCTCTACGAGGGCATCAACGCCCTGCCTTGGGAGGAGCACCTGCCCGCCACCGCACGCGTGGAAATCTCGAGCCACGGCACCAACGAGCAGCTACGCAACACGCGCTTCGTCTCGCTGCGTGCCAAGGACGCCATCTCGGACCGCCTGCTGGCCAAACGTGGCACGCGCCTGGTGACCGACACCGACCACCCGACGTTGCGCCTGGAGCTGCGCCTGCGCCGCGACCGTGCGACGGTGGGCATCGACCTTGCCGGCACCCCGCTCTTCCGCCGCGCCTATGCCACCGCGCGCCCTGCCACGGACGGCCTGCCCCCGCTGCGCGCCGATTACGCCGCGGCCCTGCTGGCCCAAGCGGGTTGGTTCCGTGCCTGCCGCAGCGATGGCCCCGTGCTGGTGGCCGCGTGGGCGGGATCGGGAGACCTGCTGGTGGAGGCGGCTGCCCAAGCCCAGGCCATCGCGCCAGGCCTCTCCCGCACGCGTTGGGGCTTCACTGGTTGGGCACTGCACGAGCCTGCCATCTGGGACCGCCTGATAGACGAGGCCCAAGCCCAGGCCGAATGGGGCGCCGAACGCATCCCACGGCTCATCTCCCTCGACCCGCGCCAAGGCACCCGTCGCGCTAGCCGCCAAGCCCTGCAGGCGGCGGGCATCGCGGTAAGGCCCACGCGCTGCGACCCCTCTGGCCTGGCCGACGCCCTCGCCGAGGCGCAGGCCCAAGCCCCGACGCAGGGCGTGCACGCGGTTGCCGACCTCTCGTGGCTCGACGCGAGCGATGCCGTGGCCTCGAGCCAGGTGTTGCGCGCGCTGGCCGAACTCTCCCAAGCCTTGCCGCCGGACACCCCGCTCGCCTGCCTGGCCGTCGATGACTACGCCACGTCCGCGGTGGGCAGCGCGCCCGAGAGCAGCCAACGCGTGATCGTGGGCCGCGACCCAGCCGTCATGAGCCTCTACCGCATCCCGGCCACGCACCCCGAGCGCTCGCGCGTCACGCTGCGTGACGGCCGCGAGGTGGCGGTGAGCGTGCCCGCGTCCGATCAGTTTGCAGCCCGCCTGGAGAAGGTCGCCCGCCAGCGTGCCAAATGGGCGCGCCGCGAAGACGTGAGCTGCTACCGCGTCTACGACGCCGACCTGCCCGACTACGCCGTGTCCATCGACCTGTTCCAAGGCGCTCCCCAGACACCCGGCCGCTGGCTGCAGGTGAGCGAGTACGCCGCGCCCAAAGACGTGGACCCCGCGTTGGCCCGCGCGCGCCTCACCGACGTGCTCGCCATCGCGCCCGAAGTGCTCGGCACCAGCGCGAGTGACGTGCGCCTGCGCGTGCGCTCCCACTCCAAGGGCGGCTCGCAGTACGCCGATGCCGACTCGTCACGTTCGGGCAGCTCCACCCGCGACCCGCGCCAGGGCAGGGACACGCTGCCGGTGGGGGACAACCCGCGCGTCAAGCCTTCGCCGGTCAGGCTCAAGCTCGCCCCTGGTGCGCGCCTGGTGGAGGAGGGTGGCTTGGCTTTCGAGGTGAGCATGGGCGACCGCCTGGACTGCGGCCTGTTCTTGGACACGCGTGACGTGCGCGCCATGCTGCGTGAGATGGCCAAGTACGGCGACGATCCGGCCATCGCGCTCGACCGCAAGGCCCGCGCGCAGGCGGGCAAGCCCGTCGACAACTTCCTCAACCTCTTCGCCTATACCGGCACGGCGACCTGCTACGCGGCCGACGGCGGCGCACGGCACACCACGACCGTGGACCTGTCGCGCACCTACCTGGACTGGGCCCAGCGCAACATGGCACGCAACGGCTTCGACGGGCGCGACCACGAGTTCGTCCAGGCCGACGTGATCGGCTGGATTGCCGAGCAGCGTCACACGTACAACCGTTGGCAGCTCATCTACTGCGATCCGCCTACGTTCTCCAACTCCAGCCGCATGCGCAAGCGCTCCTTTGACATCCAACGCGACCATGTCGAGCTGCTCATCGGCGTGTCGCGCTTGCTTGCCCGTGGCGGCGTGTGCGTCTTTGTGTGCAACCTGCGCTCGTTCCGGCCCGACGAGGCCGCCTTGGCCAAAGCCGGCGTGAGCATCGAGGACATCACGCCGAGCACCATCCCCGAGGACTTCGCGCGCAACCCCAAGGTGCACCACTGCTACCTCGTGCGTCGCGGCTAGGGCGGCCGATGACGGACGGCGGCGTCCCGCCCGTGCCGTGGCGACGCCGTTCGAGCCCCCGATGTCACTGGGGCGGGCCGGCCCTGCGCGCCAGGCGTTGCGTCTGGCTTACCCCGTCTGCGAATAGTTTGCACTCGACGACAACAGCGTCGCAAAAGCCCAGATGGCCGCGCGTGCGCCTGGCTCGAGTGCAAACTATTCAGCTCTGTTCGTGAGGCATGTATAGAGGTCTGGGCAGGCCCCTTTGCCTTCGGCCGAAAGGCCGTGCCGCTTGCCGTATGTTGGGGCGCTCTGGGCGTCGCCCTGCCTAGGATGGAACCCAAACGCGTGCGCGTGGTAAGGCGCGCGAGTGAGCCCACGAGTTCCGGAGGTATGCCCATGGATGCCAGCATCGCCAATGTCGTCAAGGAATGGCAGGACAACGTCACCGATCCCGATCTGGTCGCCGAGCTCGACAAGCTCGTGGCTGAGGATGGCGACGCGCTGTACGACGCCTTCTATCGCTCTCTCGAGTTCGGCACCGCCGGCCTGCGCGGCACGATTGGCGTCGGCACGAACCGCATGAACATCCACGTGGTCGCCCAGGCCACCCAGGGTGTCGCCGACTATCTGAACGCCCACTATGACAATCCCACCCTGGCCCTCGCGCGCGACTCGCGCCTCAAGGGCGAGGACTTCCAGAAGGTCGCCGCCGGCGTCCTGGCCGCCAACGGCGTGCACGTGTACGTGTATCCGCGCATCGAGCCGGTCCCCACGCTGTCCTTCGCCGTCCGCTACCTGCACACCAGCGCCGGCATCGTGCTCACCGCCTCCCACAACCCCGCGCCGTACAACGGTTACAAGGTCTACAACGACAACGGCGGCCAGATTGCCAACGAGGCCGCTGAC
>CACXFF010000197.1 GCA_902766805.1 uncultured Coriobacteriaceae bacterium
ACCCGGAAGTTAAGCCCCCCAGCGCCTAGGGTACTGCGGCGGAAGGCCGTGGGAGAGCGGGTCGTTGCTGACCGGCACGGGGCATTCGCCAGGGGAGGGGGCCTTCGGGCCCCCTCCCCCTTTTTGCGTGCGCCGGCGCGCGGAGGACACGCGACGCGCGAAGGGCGGCTTTCCGTGCCATCCTCACGGCGCGCCAAGCGCGAAAGGAGGCTTTCCGTGCCATCCTCACGACGCGCCAGGCGCGGAAGCCCACGTCCCGTACCGGCCTCACGGCGCGCCAGGCGCGAAAGCCCATGTTCCGTGCCACGCGGCCTGTACGGCAAGCGCGAAAGGCGGCTTTCCGTACCGGCGCCTCGGTACGGAAAGAGCGAAAGCTCGCCTTCCGTACCGGCGATCTGGTACGCAAAGGGCGAGACTTGGCTTTCCGTGCCACGAAGCCGGCGCGCCAAGCGCGGAAGGCGGCTTTCCGTGCCAGCGACCTGGTACGCCAAGCGCGAGACTTGGCTTTCCGTACCAGCGATCCGGTACGGAAAGAGCGGAAACCCGCTTCCCGAACCACGTGGCTGGTACAGCAAATGCGTCGCTTCCGCTGCTTCGCGCCTGTGCGTTTGCGCGGCAAACACAGCCGTTCACCGAAGCTGTAATCTTTTCTCGCAAATGTATACATCACAAATGTATATCCAGCAGACAATATGCACCTACATACATACTTTTGCGTTATAAGCACAACAGTTACAAATGACTCCTTACAGTATACATGCATACGCATATGTGCTTAATAATATACCCGCAAATCATTCACGTCCAAGCGCTATCCAAGCGTTTTGGGCGCGGCTGTGACGTGCTCGCTGTCGAAATCTTGTCGGTATTCGTCGGCTTAGAGCCCATCGATCCCGTGTCCTCTCGTGCTTAGCTCGCGCTCTGTCCCTTACAACGGGACATGTTGTGCTTTCCGAGTTATCGACAATCCACACTATCAAAGCATATGCGTACCTGTGCATATTCATCCGCATAAGGTTTTGTATCGTATCTAACGCTGTAGCAGTTATGTAAGTCTCTACAGGGGAGGACGCGATGAAAGGTGATAAGCGGCTAATTAGTAAGGACAGCAACGAGGAGGAGCGAGTGCAGGATGCCGCTGGTCCTCCAGCTGGCGTGGAGAGGAACGGGGGCGAGCCAAAGGCCGCTCTGCAGCCCTCGCGAGCGACACTCGCGCGCTTGGAAGCGTGGGATTGCTACCGGATCGATGAGAGCCAGGTGCTCCAGGCTGGCTTGCGCCGCGACGAGCTCGTCAGTCGGGTACACGATGCCTTGAACCTGCATGGCGTCTGCGTCATCCAGGCCCAGGCGCTCCTTGGCAAGACGACTTTGGCGTACGAGGTCATGCGCGAGGAGCGGCTCGAGGGGCGCGACTGCTTCTATCTCAACCTCACGGACTTCGGGGAGGGTGGCGCCAATCGCAAGCTCAGGCTTCTGTTCAAGGCGCTATCGATGAACGGTGGGGCTCGGCATGTGAGCTTGGTGATAGACGACGTCCCGTCCATGGGGGAGGAGCAGGGGCAGCGCTTGGGCTGTCTCGTGCGCAACGCGGTCGTTTCGGGCATGCGCGTGCTGCTCTGCTCGTCGCCGGAGGTGGGTGCCGCCTACGACGCCCTGCCAGCCCATGCGCACTTGGACTCGCGTGACCTGATCGCCACGGACGTCGAGTACGCACGGTGGTTCGTGCGCTTGAGCGCGCCACAGATTGAGGACCTGCGGCGCATCACCCGCGGCATAGTGCCGCTGCTCTACGCTGCGAGCGAGAGCCCGCTGCGCTTCGACGCCGACGAGCTGCTGAAGAGCAGTGCGTTCAAAGACGTCGTTGGCCCTATGGCGCTTAGCTGTGTGAGCGCCATGGAAATGCAGGAGCATCGGCAGTTGGCCCAAGCGATGATGGCCTTGGGCCACGGCGAGCTGGACGACCTCAGGAACATGGGGCTGCGTATCGACGCGGAGACTGCCTTTGGCCTCGCGGCCGATTATCCCCTGTTGGGCGTGAGTCCCTACGACCAGTCCTTCGCGGTGATCGCCTGCCCCTCTGGACACTACGAGCTGGCTCTGTCCTATGGAGGCGTCAGCAGCTCGGGAGGCACGAGCGGGGTGAGCGACGCGCGCATCGTGCGCGCCTGTGCCCATGCGTTGGCACAGCGAGGAGAGTTCGCGCGTGCGGCTCAGTTGGCCTCACGCTACCTGGGTCCCCACGGGCGCGAGGAACTCGTGAGGCGCTGGCCCTGCGAGTTGGCCGCGCACGGCGGGCTTGCGTTGCTGAGGACCGTGGTCGGACAGGAGGCCGAGATGCCGGCGGGCTTGCTGGCGCCTCCCAGCGCTCGACAGGACGCGCGGGCCGCGGACCTGGGGCTTGGCGTGGCGCGGATCATCGTCGAGTCCCTCAGGCCCCAAGGTCTCGCTCAGCCGCACGAGCGTATGCGAGCGCTCCAGGCCATAGTGGAACGCCGGAGCGAGGAGCGTGGGCTCGCGGCGCAGAGCGCGCCCAGTCCCCAACAGGCGCAGCTGGCGCTCGCGGCCGACGCCCAAGCCCAAGACCGCGCCGACGCAGCCCTGCGCGACCACGAGCTCTGTGCCCAGGCACGCCTCATGCTGTTGCTGCGCATGCAGTGGGACCTGCCAGGCGGCGTCTCGTGGCAGATGGCGCAAGACCCCGACGTGGCGCTCACGTTCGCGCTCGCGGCCGACGTGTCGGACGCCGCGAGCGAGCATCC
>CACXFF010000198.1 GCA_902766805.1 uncultured Coriobacteriaceae bacterium
CGTGTGCAACTGGCGTGCTGGCGCTGTCCCGCAGCATCATACGCCGCCGGCCCCTTCAATGCTCGCGAACTCGTCGGCGGCCATTGGCTCGGAAGATGACTTTTCGCGTCTTCCGAACCCGTTCGCTTGGACGCAAAGCGCGAAAAGCAGTGTTCCGTACCGGGTGCCAGGTACGGCAAGCGCGAAAAGCCATGTTCCGTACCAAGCGCGTGGGACGCAAAGCGCGAAAAGCCATGTTCCGTACCGCGCCCAAATAGCTCTTGCAAATGAGTAATGAGGGGTCTACTGTAGGCCTCGTCATTGGCAGAGCCTGCGCAACGTGGGCATTGCCCGCAACACCCGGCCCAAAGGAGGTGCCTTTCCATGAGTGACCGATCAGGCCACCACTTGTGCCTTGCGCACGCTATCGGGGGATGGGCGCCGCTGAACGGGGTGGCGGTGTCCGCAAGGGCTTAGGCGCGCGGCGTCTCGAGTCCCCAAGCAATCCCAAACACAAGCCCTCTGGAATGGTTCGTTTGACGGTGTGCGCGGCGGCGTTCGCCCGAGCTCGCATGCGCGCGTGCCCGGCGTCCGACGAAGAACCCAGCGCATGAGCACCGCAATTCGGTTGCGTCTGGGCGTTCGTCAGGCCAACGTGCGTCTCGGCGTTCGGAAATGCATGGGCTCCTGCCACGCCGCAAGCGCAGCGCATGCCAAGCGCCCGCAGCGCCGCAGCCGCAGCGCATGCCAAGCGCCCGCCACGCAACTCGCTCAGCGCCTGCCACGCAGCGCCTGCCAAGCGCCCGCAGCGCCGCAGCCGCAGTGCCCGCCACGCGGCCCGCCGCGCCTGCCGCCAACCATTCCAGTACGCTCACCCACCCCGGGAAACCGGAGCCGTATCATGACTCTGCGTTCAACCGCCGGTCGCAACAGCGAGCGCGACGTCCTGCGCCAGCTCGCAACTGCGCCGATCAGCCAGACCTACGACCTGCTCGACACGCGTCGCGAAGGCCTCACGCCGCAAGAGGTCGAAGCCTCCCGCGAGGCCCATGGTCCCAACAGCGTTGCCCGCCACGTGCGCGAGCCTTGGCCCTTGCGCCTGGCCAAAGCCTTCCTCGACCCGTTCGCCCTCATCCTCATCGGCATCGCGGTCCTCTCCGTGCTTACTGACGTGGTCTTTGCCGGCCAACCCGACTTCGCCACCCCGCTCATCATCGGCGCGATGGTGCTCATCTCAGGCCTCCTGCAGTTCGTCCAAGAGGAGCGCTCGGGAAACGCGGCCCAAGCGCTGCAGGACATGATCCGCACCACCTGCAACGTGGAGCGCAGTGGCGCAGGCCGTGCCGAGCTGCCGCTCGAGGAACTCGTGGTGGGGGACGTCGTCCACCTCGTTGCAGGCGACATGGTGCCCGCCGACCTGCGCATCGTTGCCTCCCGCGACCTTTTCGTGAGCCAGTCGTCGCTCACCGGCGAGTCAGAGGCCCTAGAGAAGATGCCCACTGTGCGTCCCGGCAGCGCCCAACCCGACGTCATCACTGACCTGCCGACCATCGCCTTCATGGGGTCGACCGTGGTGTCGGGCACGGGCGTGGGGCTCGTGTGCGCCACGGGCACGCGCACCGTGTTGGGCGGGCTGTCCAGCAGCTTGGGCGCCCGCCAGGACAAGACCGCCTTCGAGCGGGGCATCGACGCGACGTCGCGCCTGTTGGTGCGGCTCATGCTCGTGATGGCGCCGGTCGTCTTCGTCGTCAACGGCCTCACCAAAGGCGACTGGCTCTCGGCGCTGCTCTTCGCGCTGTCGGTGGCCGTCGGCCTCACGCCCGAGATGCTGCCGATGCTCGTGACGGGCGGCTTGGCCAAAGGAGCGGCAGACCTCTCCCGCGACCACGTGATTGTCAAGCGCCTGGACGCGATCCAGAACCTTGGCTCTATCGACCTGCTCTGCACTGACAAGACGGGCACCCTCACCGAGGACCGCGTGGCCCTAGAGCGCCACATCGACATTGACGGCAACGAGGACCCCGGCGTGTTGGCCTGGGCGTTCCTCAACAGCGCGTTCGAGACTGGCCTGCGCAACCTCATCGACAGCGCGATCATCCGCCGCGCCCACGAGCCGGGCATGCTTGCCGACGGCCCGTCGGCCGACGAGCTCGTGGACAGCTGGACCTGCGTGGACGAGATCCCCTTCTCCTTCGAGCGGCGTATCGTGAGCGTCGTGGTTGCCAACGCGCAGGGCGAGACCATGATGGTGACCAAAGGTGCCATCGAGGAGGTCCTCGCCGTGTGCACGCACGCCGAACGCGGCGACGCGATCATCGAGCTCACGCCCGACGTGGTCGAGCTCGTGCGTGCCCGTGCCGCCGAGCTGGCGGGGGAGGGCATGCGCGTGTTGGGCGTGTGCCGCAAGGAAAACCCCGCGGGCGTCGGGGCGCTCACCGAAGACGACGAGCGTGACATGGTCTTTGTCGGCTACCTGGCCTTCCTCGACCCGCCCAAGGCCTCGGCCGCGTCGGCGCTCGCCGCGCTCAGCGCGCATGGCGTGGGCACCAAGGTCCTCACGGGTGACGCGGCTCCGGTGGCGTGCTATGTCCTGCGCTCCATGGGCGTGCCGGTGACGGGCGTGCTCACGGGCGGCGAGGTCGAGGCGCTTGATGATGACGAGCTGCGTGCGCGCGTGGAGGCCACGACCGTCTTTGCCAAGCTCGCGCCCGACCAGAAGGCGCGGGTCGTGTCGGCGCTGCGCGACCTGGGGCACGTCGTGGGCTACATGGGTGACGGCGTGAACGACGCGGCGGCCATGCGCGCCAGCGACTGCGGCATCTCGGTCGACAGCGCGGTGGACGTGGCGCGCGAGAGCGCCGACATCATTCTGTTGGAGAAGGACCTGCAGGTGTTGGAGCGGGGCATCCAGATCGGGCGCCGCACCTACACCAATACTGCCAAGTACCTCAAGCTCACCGTGAGCGGCAACTTCGGCAACATCTTCTCGGTGCTGCTCGCGAGCGCCTTCCTGCCCTTCCTGCCCATGGCCCCGGTGCAGTTGTTGCTGCTCAACCTGGTGAACGACGTCATTTCGGCGGGCATCCCCTGGGACAACGTGGACGAGGAGCAGGTCGCCCGCCCGCGCGTGTGGGAGACGGGAAGCGTGCGTTCGTTCATGCAGTGGTTCGGGCCGACGTCTACGCTGCTGGACCTGGCGACCTTCGCGGCGCTGTTCTTCGTGGTGTGCCCTGCGGTGTGCGGTGGGCCGTGGTGGAGCTTGGAGACGGATGCGGCGCGTGCGATCTTCGCCGCGACCTTCCAGGCGGGATGGCTCGTGGAGTCGCTGTGGACGCAGGTCCTCGTGGTGCACGTGATGCGTACCGAGCGCATCCCGCTGTGGCAAAGCCGTGCGTCGTGGCAGCTCAGCCTGCTGGGGCTGTTGGGGCTTGCCTTCGTGACGGCGCTTCCGTTCACGCCGCTCGCCACGGGGCTGGACCTCGCGCCGCTGCCAGGCGTGTATTGGGGCTGGCTGGCCGTGCTGGTTGCGGCCTACCTGGTGTTGGTGGCGGTCGTGAAGCGCGTGTACCTGCGGAGCTTTGGCGAACTGCTGTAGGGCTTGGTTTTCGCTGGCCGCGGAGACTGCGACAAAGCCCCAGATGGCATGGCAGCCATCTGGGGCTTTGCACGTTCGAGCCCTCATGACTCGGTTTTATGCATAGAGCGATGCCAGAAAAGTGCCGAAGTCGGAGTTCAAGGAATTACGTCAACAAAATCACGTTTGAAAGCCATAATTTCATTAAAGTAGGAAGTTTTTCGGTGTCATTCTTTCACAGGGGCGATATACCGACCTCTGTACCTGCAGGTAAGAAGCTTGGTATACGGACCCTGTGGAGAAAGCGCATCAGAAATCTTCCTACTTTAATGAAATTATGGCTTTCAAACGTGTTTTCGTTGACGAAATCTGCCGCTCACCTACTTCTTTGTTTTTATGTCACTGAAGAATGCATAAAACGTCGCGAGCCGGCCCGCGTATTGTATGGTGGGAGGCGGATAGGCAGCCATATTGATGGGAGGCCCCATGCCGCTGTTCCTTTACGGGCAATCGGCGCTCGAACTCACGCGTCACCTTCGCGCGGTCAACGATGGAAGCCTGCCCGGCGTCGTCGTGCGTCCGCGCAACCTTTCGCGCGCCGTCAACAAAACCTCGCAGGTCAAGCAGCTGCCACACCGTGCGCAGCTCATGCTTTCCCATGTGACCCAGCCGATGCACGTGATGGTGGCCGAGCGCTCCCAGCACGTGCATAGCAAGAGCCTCGAAACGCATCTGTGGTCGGGTGAGTTGCCCAGCGGCTCCTTCATCAATCTGGGAAACGGCATCTATCTTCCTACGCCTGCGTTCCTTTTCCTCCAGCTTGCAGTCATCCGTGACGAGCTTGCGCTCACGCAGATAGGCTTGGAGCTCTGTGGTCACTACAGC
>CACXFF010000199.1 GCA_902766805.1 uncultured Coriobacteriaceae bacterium
GATGAACGCCACGAGCTCTTGGTTCTCGCCGCCGCTTTTGGCCGAGAGCGAGGTGAAGACCGTCTGCTCTTTGTGCAGCTCAGCGGGCCACGTGACCGTCACGTTCATCGTCACGAGGCGCTGCGTGTTGAGCAGCGGGTGCACCGTGCCCGCCAGGTCGGCGCGAACCTTGTCCACGAAGGCCCGCAGGCGCGCATGCTCACGCTGCCCGATGTGCTCGCCACGCCGCTCCGTGGCGTAGCGCGTCCACTCGCGCATCTCCGCTCGGAAATCCTCGATGTCAGCCGGCCGCTCGTCACGTTGGTGGATTTTCAAGTGCCCGCCCTCGGGCCCAAAGGAGAAGCCGCCCATGATCTCGTTGATGGGACCCATCCGCGTGCGTATGGTTTTGAGGTCCTCGGCGTAGTCGGACCCCAAGGTGATGAGCTGGCTCGCCACCTTGGCCACCATGTCGCTCAGCCACACGTCGAGCGGCTCGTCGAGCTTGTTGCGTTCGAGGTCTTCGAGCATCTCGAGGTAGTCGGGGTACGACTCGACGCCTGTGCCCACGTCGGACTCCTCATCGAGGAACTCCCGGCGGAACTGCGCAAAAACGTGCGTGAGCTCGTTCTCGCGTTGGCTCCGGAAGCGTCGCGCCGTGCTCAGCTCGTCGCGGATGGCCGTCTCCATCTGGATCTGCACGCGTTCGTAGTTGCGGGCGACCAGCTCCCATGCGCCATGCTGCGCGTCCATGTAATTGGCCTCGCAGCGGCCGCCAAGCTCCTCGAGGTAGCGCTCTTGGTCCGCGCCGATGGCCACGCCCGCAGCACCCAACTCGCCAATCCGCCGCTGCGCGTCCTCGACGTTGCGTTCCAGCGCTGCAATGCTGCCCTGTATCTGTTTGGCCCGCGCGATATGGGCCGCGCGCTCCTCACGCAGCTCATCGCACTCGGCTCGCTTGGCGTCGCGCTGGGCGGTGAGCTCGGCGAGCGCAGGATCGTTCACCAGTGCCTCAAGCTGCTCCTGCAGCGCGGCCAGACGTTGTTGGGCACCCCGTACGTCCACCTGTCCGAACTCATGGTCGGCCACCCAAAGAGCCGCGTCGTGGCGCGCGCTGAGCAGGCGCAGCTCGCCTTGGATCTCGCGCGAGAGCGCCTCGGCTGCCTGTCGTTGGGCACGGACCTGGGAGACCTGCCGCTGCAGCTCGGCAATGAGGCTCTCGTTCTCGAAACCGATGACAAAAGAGCCCGACGCATATCCATGCGCGCCGTGGCTGCCCTTGCGTTCCTGACCGCTGCGCGTGATCTGCGCACAGCTGCCGTCGAGCTGCTCGGGGGCATCAACGCAGCGCCAGTCCCTCTCCCGCACCTGTTGGGCCAACCAACCCGCGTAGGGAGAGCTCTGGTCAAACACCAGCTTGGCCGAAAGCATGTCCACGTCCGCGGCGGCGCGCGGGTAGTCCCGCTCCAGGTCGACGCCCTCGAAATGCTGGCGGTACCCAATGCTCAGCCCGTCGATGAGGTCCTGCATGCGCTTTTGCTTGCGCTTGTCCACCAGCAGCGTGCGCGCCAGGCCATGGAAGCCCACGTTGGCCGCTGCGCGCCAATCCTCGTGCTCGGGCGCCAGGTCCATGAGCTCACCGGCGAAGGGCAACTCGGAGGGCAGCACCTGCAGCAGGTGCGCGATGCGGTCGCGCTGCTTGGTCATGTGCTGGGGGAAGAGGCCTCGCTGCGCCCGATAGTGGTCGATCTGCTGCTGGAGCTCGGTGAGGCCGTCCGTCAGCTGCCTCACCCGATAGTCGGCGTCGCCCTTGCGCGCCTCCAGCTCGTCTCGCTGCCGCGCCTCGTCCGCCAAGAACTCCTCAAGCTCCTCGCGCAGGGCCTGGTACTCCGCCGCGCCCGCGGGCTGTGCATGGCCAATGGCCTGCAGGTGGGCGTCGAGCTTGGCGGACTGTTGGCGGCACGCCACAAGCTGCTGACGCGTGCGCTCCACGTCCGCGCGCAGGCGATCGATCTGTCCGCCGCCGCGGTCGTACAGCGCCTGTTCCAAGCGTTCGAGCTCCTCCTGGCGTTCGTCGAGCCGTGCCTGGACCGCAGCGGCATCCCGTTCGGCCCGCGAGAGTTCGGAGCGGTCGTCATCGAGCGCCCAAGCGCACACCATCGCCTCGCGCTGCGCGACCCACAGGGCCAGCATGCCCTGCGCTTGCCCCGGTCCCAGGCTCTCGAGCAGGCGTACCCTGTCAACAAACTGCAGGTAGGACTCGTGCGTCTCCCGTATCCCAGCGAGCGCCTCGAGCTTGCGGTGCACCAACTCCATGCGCTTCCACGCGCTCTCGCGCTCGTCGAACTCCTCGACCACGGCGCGCGCGTGCGCATAGGTGCTCGGCTCGTCGATGACGAGCGCCTTGAACAGGCCATCGACGTCCTCCACTGAATAGCCCGACTGGATCTGCTCGTGCAGGCGCATGGCGTTGCGGCCGTCGCCTTCCACGCCAATCTCCAGGTGCGCGTACACCGCCCGCAGGAAATCGCCCACGCGCTCGTGAACCGTGATGTCATCAAATGCCGAACGTATGACGCGCGGCGTGAAAGGCTCGCTGGCCAATGGCTCGAGCACGCGCGGGTCCAGGTCGTGATACGCGGTGACGTGGACGGTCTTGTACTCGCCGCGTTGGGAATCGGCGGGAACGGAGTAGAACTTGGCCGCGCAGAACACGCTGCCGTCGGTCCCCACGAACGTGAGGACGATGGCGCTCCAGTTGGCCCGCGCATGGTCGCGCAGGTAGTCCTTGCGACTCTCGCCCGTGCGCGCGTCGGTCACGTTGTCTCGCTGTCCGAGCAGGTAGGAGTACACGTTGCGCTCATCCTCGCCGCGGGCCCGGCCCTTGGTGGTGCGGTTCGAGGCGGCGTTGAAGCGCACGTTGTACGGCATGAGGACGGCGGTTTTGGCATCGAGCAGCGTGGACTTGCCCGTGCCCGACTCGCCCGTGATCATCGTGACCGGAGACGCTCCGTCGCGTCCCTGCGTGTCGAAGGCCAGGTCGTGGTATCCGCAGAAGGTCCCCCAATTGACCAGCTGCATGCGGCTCATCCGCCATTGGTTGGCGAACATCGCTCCTTGGACGGGCATTAGGGCTCCTCTTGGTCGGATGGCGCGAGAACGTCATCGGCGTGGCGGGCGGCTTCGGCATCGA
>CACXFF010000200.1 GCA_902766805.1 uncultured Coriobacteriaceae bacterium
AACTGGGTTACGCCGAACCCGACCGCACGCCGGCCTCCACCGACGTCAACGTGCCGCTGTCGCTGGGTATCCCGGCTGTGTGCGTGGGCAGCATCGTGGGCGCCGAGCTGCACACGCGCGGCGAGTGGGTCGAGACGGCCAGCCTGCGTCCCGGCTTGGCCGCGATCGTGGGGATGATGCTCGCGGACTAGCGCGCGGTGGGGTCGTCGGGGCACGCGTCGTCGGGGCGCGCGTCGTCGGCAGCGGGGGCGTCATGCGCGTCGGGCGCGGCGTTGGCCAGCGACACGGGGTTGGCAAAACCAGCAGGCGCCGCGTTGGCCGTCGGCATGGCATCGGCCGTCGGCACGTCGTCGACCACGGCGGGTGGCAGGCAGGGCACGATCGGCTCGACGCGCACCGTTGGCGCAGGGGCCTGGGCAAACGCGCCGTTGCAGGGTACGGGCTGGGCGCGGATGCTGCGTATCGCGGCGTAGATCGACGGCAGGTACACGACGGTAATCAGCAGGTAGAGCCAGATGAGCCCCTGCGCTTCGCTCGGATTGGACGAAGTGTATTCGATAGAGATGCTCGGCGTGTCGATGATCATGTCCACCGACAGCAGGAAGTTCCCCAGGCCGTGGTACAGACCCGCCGAAATCACGTCGCCGGTGCGCATGAGCACCGCAACTGGGATGAGCGACCACAGGCCCGACTGGGCGACCTTGACCAACGCCTGGACCACGAGCATGGGCGAGGCGAAGTCCTCGGCCGAGACATGGGCGAAGCCAAAGATCAGCGCGCTGAGAGCGACAGCCGCGTACATGCCCCGGCGCGTGTTGCCCAGCGGCGCGAGCAGGCCGTTGAAGATGAGGCCGCGGAAGAGGAGCTCCTCCGAGATGCCGATCAGCAGCATGGAGGTCAAAGTTGACAGGAGGTTGAGCGGCCACTGCGCGCTCACCGTCTCACCAGAGGCGATGTAGCTCCACAGGCCCCAGAGCGAGAGCGCGACATTGGCCGCCAGGGCCACGCCGCCGATGCGCAGGGCGTAGGCGAACCCTTCCCGCCGCGGGCGCAGCATGCCCTTGCCGCCCAGCAGAACGATGCCGCCGATTGCGCAGGCGATCTCTATCAGGTACTGCAGCACCGAGAACAACAGGCCGTCTATCTCGGGCAAGGCGAGCATGACGGGCACGAGGGGGACTATGGGCACGAGGGTGACTATCGCTGCGGCGATGAACGCAAGCAGCAGGGTCTTCCTGCCCGAACGTGGCTTCTTGCGCCGCGGCTGCGGAGTGGGCACCGTGGCCGGGAGGGACTTGTGTGCGGTCGTCGGCGCGGGAGTCGGGTTGGTCCCAAGCGTTGGGTTGGCGCTGGGTGTCGGCATCGGGTTGGGCATCGGGTTGGTCCCAAGCGTTGGGTTGGCGCTGAGTGCGGGCACGGGCGCCTGCTGCAGCACCTGTTGCGACGTCGGCTGCGGTGCCAGCTGCCCCGCGCCCTTGGCATCCCGCTCCCCGCCGTCCCTCGGCACGCTCACGACCGGCGCGCCACAATACATGCAGTAGCGCGCCCCCTCAGCAAGGCGCTGTCCGCATTGGCTGCAATACATGCGATCATCCCTTCATCAACCCACGCAAAGCATTGGGTCATTCTACCCATCGGCGCACGTACGCAGCCTCTCCGCGTCGGCGCGACACGGAGCTGCCATAGCCTCAGCGCACGAACGCCAAGCAGCCCTCGTCGCTGCGCGCGGGATCCCAACGATACCCGCGCTCAGCGAAGCCGGTCAGCTCGGAGAGGTCTTCCACGCCGCGTTCGGCAAGCCAACGCACGAAGGTCCCGCGTGCGGCCTTGGCCTCGGTGGAGCGCTGGACGAACTTGCCGCCTACCTCTTGGCCAAAGAGGCAGGTGAGCAGCGTGAGGCCCGCGGCGGCCGCGTGCGGCGTGACAGCACGGGCATACTCCACGCTCGCCAGGTTGAGCAACACGGGCGCGGCCGGACGGGCGGGGATCTGGTCGGCATCCAGCGCGGCGGCGTCGGCAGCGGCGTTGGCGGCGGCAGCATCGGCAGCGTGGGCGTTGGCTGCGTTGGCATTGGCCGCATCGGCAGCATTGGCAGCATTGGCAGCGGCGGCAGCGGCGGCATTGGCAGCGTTGACGTCGGTGTCGTTGGCAGCCCGCGCGGCGGCGGCGGCAGCATCGGCAGCCAAGGCCTCTGCCAACGACGCGCCCCAGAACTCGTACAGGTCGCGCGCGCCGTCCACCGCCAGGCGCGCCTGCATCTCCAGGCGATAGGGCAGCACGGCGTCGAAGGGCCGCAACACCCCGTAGAAGCCCGAGAGGACGCGCAGGTGCCGGTCCAGGTAGTCCAGGCCGCGTTCGTCCATCACGCGCGGGGCGAGGTGCTG
>CACXFF010000201.1 GCA_902766805.1 uncultured Coriobacteriaceae bacterium
AACGCGACCATGGCCGGCTCGCACTCTTGGCCGCGCAGGGGCACCGGCGCCATGTAGGGGCTGTCGGTCTCGGAGAGCAGCAACCGCTCGGGGCACTCCGCCGCGGCCGCGCGGATATCGTCGGAGGCGTTGAAGGTCGCCGCGCCGCCGAACGCGATGTGGCAGCCCAGCTCGACGAAGGGGCGCATGACCTGCACGTCGTGCGTGAAGCAGTGCAGATCGCAGCCCGCCTGCGGCACGCCTTCCTCCTGGAGCACCTGGTAGGCGAGCGTGTGGCCCGTGTGCGCGCTGCCGTTGGGCTCATCGCGCAGGTGCAGCTCTACGGGCAGGGCGCGCTCGTGCGCGATGCGCAGTTGGGTGCGCATGGCCTGGACCTGCGCGTCGGCAGGCGCCTCGTTCCACGGCCCGAAGTCCAAGCCGAACTCCCCCACGCCCACGCAGCGCGCGTCGTCGAGGAGCAGGTCGAGCTGGCGTAGGGCGGCCGCGTCGAGCGCCGGCGCGCCATAGGGGTGCGTTCCGGCAACGATGCGCAGGTCAGGCAGCTGTGCGTCGGCCACGCAGGCACCCGCTGCCGCCAGGCGGGACAGCTCGTCGGCCGCGCGCACCTCCAGCTCGTCGAGCCACGCGAGGGTGGCGCGCGCGTCACGGGCGTCGTCGGTGGGGTCGAGCGGCACCACCAACAGGCGCACGCCGGCCGCCGCCGCACGCGCGAGCGCCACGGCCGCGTCGTGTTGGCGGAAGTGCGTAAGGTGCCCGTGGGTGTCGGCCAACGGCGCGCTGGCCTGCGGCAACGCCACCGGCTTGCCCTTGCCGTTATGGAAGAGCACGCCGTCCTGGAGCGTGAGCTCGTGCAGCTCGGCGGCCGTGAGGCTGGGTTTGTGGTGCTTGGACATGCAGGTCCTTTCTGCTGCGCGCGGGCAGATGCCCCGCTTGTTACCGGGAAGCCGAAGGCTCTGGGGTAACAAGGGACATCGTGTTACCGGGAAGCCGAAGGCTCTGGGGTAACAAGGGCGAGGGAGAGGCGGACGAAGTCTTGCGGGGAGAGGGTCTCGGCGCGGGCGGTCGGCGCGATGCCGCAGGTCGCGAAGGCATTGTCGAGCGCAGCCTTGTCGTAGCCGCTCGCGCCCATCGAGTTGCGGATCGTCTTGCGCCGTTGGGCAAACGCGGCCTCGATCACGGCGTCTGCGGCGGCCGCCTGCGCAGCCGTGAGCGGCGCCCCGCTCTCGGGATCGGTCGGCACGATGCGGTCCAGGCGCACGACGGCCGAGTCCACGTGCGGCGGCGGCATGAAGTTGCCCGGCCCCACCTCGAAACGCCCCGTGACCTGGGCACGCAGGGCCAGCTTGGCCGTATAGGCGCCGTAGGCTTTGGAGCCAGGGGTGGCGGCGATGCGATCGGCGACCTCGCGCTGCACCATCACGACCTCGCGCTGCAGGTCGGGCAGGCCATCGAGCGCCTGCAGAATGAGGGTCGCGGCCACCTGGTAGGGCAGGTTGGAGATGAACTTGTTGAGCCCCGAGCCGGGAGCGGCGTGCGCCGGGTCGTCGTCGCAGCCGGGCAGCCCGTCGGGCACCACTTTGAGAGCGTCGCCCATGACCAGCGTGAACTTCTCGGAGTCGCGTTCGGTCGTGGCGGCCAGCACCTCCTGCAGCGTGCGGTCGGCCTCGACGGCCACCACGCGCCCGGCGCGGGCAAGCAACGCGACCGTGAGCGTGCCGATCCCCGGGCCCACCTCGAGCACCTGGTCGGCATCCGTGAGCTCGGACAGCTCCACGATGCGGCCGATGACGGCGTCGTTCACGAGGAAGTTCTGGCCCAAGCGGTGCTTGGTGTACAGGCCGAACTCCTCCAGCGTCGCCCGCGTGGCAGACGGGCTGGCGAGCGGCGAATAGGTCTGTGGCATGGCGCTCCTCCCTCGCGCGGCGATATGGCCAACAGGCTACCACAGGGGATTTGGCGCCACAGGGTCGCCAAAAAAGCCGCAGGTCCGCCGTTTCACAGAGCAGTGATGGGGCAAAGGACACGCCCAGTGGACGCGCATGCGCCCAACGCCCGCCCGGCGGTGCGGGGCCAAAAAAAGCCGCCCGTCGGGCTGAAGCTCGACGGGCGGCTACGGATGCGTTAGAGGACGAAGAGCCTCGATGACCAGCGTTTACTTGGTGGCCAAGCGCGGGAAGAGCGCGTCGCCCTTGGTGACCTCAACGCCACCGACCAACTGGCCCCAAGCGCAGGCGGCCGTAAGATCGCGGGTGTCGGCCTGGTCGGCCAGGTTCATGCGGCGCAGCACCTCGGCGCTGGTCTCGGGCATGAACGGCGCGAAGAGGTGCGCGCACACGCGGATGGCCTCGAGCAGGTTGGCAATGATCTGCGCAAGCTCGCCCGCACGGGCGGGGTCTTTGGCGACGGCCCAGGGCGTCGACTCCTCGATGTAGCCGTTGGCGGCGTGCACGAGCTCCATGACCACGTCTTTGGCCTGCACGTACTCGAAGCGCTCCATGTGCGCGGCATAGCGCTCGGCGATGCCTTGGGCGATGCTGCGCAGGGGGTTGTCCACGTCCGCCCAACCTTCGGCCAGCTCGGGGGTCTTGCCGTCGAAGTACTTGGCGCTCATGTTGAGCGAACGGCTGACGAGGTTGCCCCAGCTATTGGCCAGGTCGGCGTTGTAGACCTGCTCCATGCGGGAGAACGAGATGGCGCCGTCCTCGCCGGGCACGCAGTCGGTCATGAAGTAGTAGCGGTAGCCCTCGACGCCGAGCATGTCGATGACGTCCTGCGGGGCGATCGCGTTGCCGCGGGACTTGGACATCTTCTCGCCCTGGCCGGTCTCCTCGTTCTTCACCATGAGGAAGCCGTGGGCAAAGACGTGCTCGGGCACGGCCTCGCCGATGGCCATGAGCATCGCCGGCCAGATGACGCAGTGGAAGCGGATGATGTCCTTGCCCACCACGTTGAAGTTCGCGGGCCAATACTTGGCGTAGGCGGCACGGTCCGCGTCCTCATCGCTGCCGAAACCCACGGCCGTGGCGTAGTTGAGCAGTGCGTCGAACCATACGTAGGTGACGTGCTTGTCGTCGAACGGCACGGGGATGCCCCAGTCGAAGCTCGTGCGCGAGACGGACAGGTCGCGCAGGCCGCCCTCGACGAAGCTGCGCACCTCGTTCATGCGGAAGTCCGGCTG
>CACXFF010000202.1 GCA_902766805.1 uncultured Coriobacteriaceae bacterium
CGCGGCGTCGCGCACTACCGCAACGAACGCATCGCGTGTTGTCGGTCACAGCTCTCTCAGCCGCTCGATTCCCGCAGCGAAGCAGCTTGCCATGCGGTCGATGGAGGCCGCCGAGATGCCGTCCGATGCTGCGACCCTCCTCCAGTCCGCAAGCTCTCGCGCCATCTGGCGAGCGACGCGTCGCCCCTCGGTCTCCTTCACCCGGAAGTACTCTGCCGTTTGCAGGGCAAGCGCGGGCAGGGCCGCGTGCTCGCCAAAGTCAATGGAGCTGCTCAAGTACTTCGTCTGGTCGCCGGGGGTCGGGTTCACGTCGAAGGCGGGAGAGAGGCGCCATCCGTCCCGCTCGCGCAAAAAGCCGTGGTTGCGCATGTGGTCGTCGGTGTTGCCAATCGCGCAGGTGAATAGGATCCTGCGCCACAGCTCGGGCAGGTCATCGTCTGGCGACGCGCCCTCCTCCTCGAGGAACTGGGCGAGCTCCAGGTAGGAGTAGCTTTCACCGTCTACCCCCTGCACTGCCGAAAGGCCGCTCAGGTACGGGACGCGCGCAGAGCCGTCGCGGTCGAAGCGCTCGAGGAGAAGCACGGACCTCCCTGCGACCCGCAGCAGGCGCGTCTCGGGCACAGCAATACCGCAGCGCCCGGCAAGGGTGAGGGCCACGTGCTCCCAAGCGCACGTGTCGTCCAAAAGCGTCTCGCTTGCCTGCGGGAACTTGGCGATGTACAGGCGCCCGTGCACGTCGGCGACAGAGGCCTTCGGCCGGGCACCGCCAAGCGACGAGCCGGCGCGCAGGAGGTCCCTCACGTCGGCATCCATGTCCCGCTCTGCTAGGTCGGCCTGGGAGAGAAGGCGGGGAATGTCGACCTCACGCGGGACGCCTCCCTCTTGCCGCGCGACCGGCTCTCCGTCTAGCCAGATCCGAAGGGCTCCTTGGCGCGTCTGGTCGCTCACGCCCACGAGCAGGTCCCCCTCGAAAAGCGAACGGGCCGTACGGCTTTCGGCGCGCGCAGCGTTGCGCTCCGCACGGAGGAGCAGGTTGCGCCCCCAGCGGTCGGGCATGCAGTCCTCGAAGGCGCCGAAGAGCGAACGGCCGGCTGCGTGGATCGTCCCCTCATAGAGGGGAAGGTCGGGCGATAGGGGGAAGGCGTCACCGCGCACGAGATACGTGCGGTCGTAGGCGAAGCTCGCGGACTCGACGCCGCGCCGCACGTGGGTGTACAGGCGTCCGCAGGGCACGTCTTCCCCCCGCAGCTGGACCGTGACCAGGCACTCCACGGCTACCTCCTCACCCTGAGCGGCGTGTCCTCGTCGGCACGGATGCGGCCGATGGCAGTGTTGAGCGGGTCGCTCGCGGCGACGGCGCCGTCCAGCAGGCCGAGGATCCTGCAGACGCGCAGGTAGGTCTCCAGCGAGCCTTCCCCGTCGTTCAGCAGGCGCCTGAGCGTGGGGACGGAGATGCCGGCTCGCTCGGCGAGCAGGTCCACCGTGATGCGCTGCTGGCGGCGCGCGAGGCTGAGGTTCGCGGCGATGGAGCGCTGCGCGCGGGCCACGGGTATTGGCGTCTTGGTGGGCATGAGACTCCTAACAGAAAGAATTTCATCTATTATACGATATTTTCATCCAAAATCTTTCTGTTAGAGCATGGTCTCGCGCTTTGGCACACCAGCGTCCATGGGGTGTTTTGGCGCCCGTGGTGCCGCACGACGAGCACGACACCCCCATGCAGGAGGCCTGGGTGGGCGACTGCTGGGACGAGCTGGCCTCGGTCCAGCGCGCGCTGTTCAACGCCACCTTCAGGACTAACCTCGCGCCGGGCCGCCCTCGAAGGCGGCGCCCACGTCCCTTCCGCCGTAGAGGATCCTCGCCACAACGACCTCGGCAGCATCTTCGTCTGCGACGTAAAAGACCGCGTAGTTGCCGACGTTCATCCTGCGTATGCCGGCATCGGCGAGCGATCGCTGCGCTGTCAGGGGATGGCGTAGAGGCAGACGCTCGAGCCCACGTATCGCGTCCCTTTTCTGGGCAACTTGTTGGCGCGCGGCTTTGGGTGCCCCGAGCCTGACAGCTATGTGCGCGTGGATATTCCGAAGGTCTTCAACGGACTCAGGAGAGTAGATAACTGCGTATCGGCCGCTCATAGGCCGAACTCCTCGGCGAGCATGCGGTCGACCTCGTTCGCGGGTATGCCCCTGCCTTCCCGGGCCGATGCGACGCCGCTCATAACCTCGGCATAGAGCTGCTCGTCGCTGAGCTCGTCAATCGCAAGGGGCCGACGCGCGGGCAGGTGCGGAGTGAAGGGCAGGGCGCGGTCGGCGATAATCTGGCTGTAGAACATCTGGATGGCGCTGGAGGGGCTGATGCCAAGCTTCTCGAGAACGGATTCGCCTTCGCGCTTGATGTCGGAGTTGATCCGAGCGTAGACCACCGATGTGTTTGCCATGCTTCCTCCTGGACAGTAATGAGCTCTTTGCAAGCAATTATAGTTCGTTTGCTTGCAAAACAACATGGTGGTTGGCTTCATACGCAACCCCGTTGGTACCAAAAAGACCACGTCTTTTTGGTACCAGCTCGGGCCGTCCGCCACGCTGGGCGGCCTCCGCGTCAACTCCGTATAATCGAGGCAGCGATGCACGGAAAGGGAGGCGCCATGGACCGCAAGCTGCCCATAGGGATCCAGAGCTTCGAAAAGATCAGGCACGACAGGTTCGTCTACGTAGACAAGACCGCCCATGTGTGGCGTATGGTCCGCGAAGGAGCCCCCTGCTTCCTAAGCCGTCCCAGGCGCTTCGGCAAAAGCTTGCTGGTCTCCACGCTGCGTGCCTACTTCGAGGGAAGGCGCGACCTGTTCGCGGGATTGACTATCGAACGCCTCGAGGAGGATGCCGCCCGAGCGGAGGGTCGCGACCCATGGACGGCGCGGCCGGTGTTCCACCTAGATTTCAACGGCGCCGACTACACGCGCGAGGGAGGGCTGGAAGCCAAGCTTGAGGCGCTGCTACGCTCCCTAGAGGAGGCGTGGGGGGACGATTGGCGCGACTTGCAGCCTAGCGGTCGCTTCCAGAATCTCATCGAACGCGCCCACGCCCAGTCTGGCCACCGCGTGGTAGTTCTCGTAGACGAGTACGACAAAC
>CACXFF010000203.1 GCA_902766805.1 uncultured Coriobacteriaceae bacterium
AGCTCCACGCCCCACTGGTTGGTCACGCCGCCGGCTACGCTCACGCCCGCGGCCATCTTGCTGGCCAGCTGGAACACGTAGGCGTCCATGAACTCGGCCGTGTCGTCGACGCCGTAGGTGGCCATGAGCTCGGCGAGCTCATCAGCGCTGAGCCGGCCCACGACGAGCTCGAGCGCGCTGGTGTCCGCGGCGCCGGAGCCCTCGAGGACCTGCAGGCTCTCGTCGGCAAACGAGACGGTGGAGCGCGAGAGGTCCACCGCGCCGCTCGAGGGCAGCACGACCAGGTCGAGATGCACCGTGGCACCGCCGTCGTCGGTGGCCTGCCAGCCCGTGCCGTCCAGGCCGCGCACGACGAGCGCGGTGAGCTCGGGCGTGACGTAGGACAGCGCGCTCTCGCTGTTGATGTCAGCGCCATAGGCCATGATCTCACCGATGCTCGTGCCCGTGACCCGCAAGCCGTCCGTGAGGGCCGCGTCCAACGCCCTGAGCTGCTCATAGGGCGTGGCGCCCGGAGCCTCGATGGTGAGCTCGGCGTAATTGCCCCAAGGCTCGAAGTCCGCGCTCTTCACTCGTACGCCCTGGTCGGACGGGAACGTGAAGTCCGCGGCCGTGACGCCGTCGGGCAGCTGGGCCGAGCCCGTGTCGACGCTCAGGCAGAAGAGGCCCTCCGAGCCGTTGTAGCCCTGCTCGGAGTCCTGCACCACGCCGCCGCCGCGCGCGACCGTGACCGCGGCGATGCCATGTGCATGCCCGTCGGCGAAGGACCCCTCATCGAACTCCACCGAGCCCACGCCCCAGCCCTCGTCCGCGACGAAGCTACCTTTCACGCGCACTTGGGCTTCGGTGGGCGACGTGCGCGTGACGTTCACGATCTCGTAGCCGTCCTCGAGCGCACCCCCGAGCCTGAGCGTGCCAGCCTTGAGCTCCTGGGCAAAGGGAATGTCGGAACTCACACGGATCACGCCCTCGGTGGCCGCAGGGTCAAGCGCCTCTTGGACGGCAAGGGTCGCCGCGACGGACTGCACGCCCCAGTCGCCCGGGCGGGCCGCATCGTCCCACACGCCGTCCTCGCGCAGCCAATAGCCGCCCACGTCGGCTGCGTGCGCCATGTCGCCTTCGGGATAGAGGAAGAACCAGTCGTCGCCGACCTTCTGCCAGCCGGTGAGCATCGCTCCGTTCGGACCGAACAGGTACCAGTCGTCGACCACGTGGCCCTCGACATTGGTGGGGATCTGTGCCCAGCCGGTGGCCATGGCGCCACTGTCGTGCAGCCAGTACCAGCTGTCGCCCTCAAGCTTCCAGCAGCCGTGGTGCATGCGCCCCGAGGCGCCCAGCCAATACCAAGTGCCCGCGTCCTGGAGCCACTGGCTCGCCAGCATGGCACCGTCGGCGCCCAGGTAGTACCAGGAGCCGTCGCGTCGCTGCCAACCCGTGAGCATGCTCCCTCGCGCGTCGAACAGGTACCAGTACCCGCCGATGAGCTGCCAGCCTTGGGCGAGGCCACCGTCCTGCAGGACGAAGGTCCAGCGGTTGCCGTCGTGCCGCCAGCTGCCCCGGGCCTCCTGATGGCTAGTCTCTTGCGCGGTGAGCTGCTCGGCAAACGCCTGCAGGGGCACGCCGCCCAGTCCCAGCGACACGCTGAGCGCGCCTGCCATGAGGCGCTTGGTTACACAGTGCTTCATCGCTCTTACCTCCTTGTGCGTCGATCCAGCCTGCACAGCTTGCTGTGCCATTATCATTCTACGGACCGGCACACGCGGCGTCTCAAGCTACGCGCAATTGTTCACACGGCACGGAAGCGCGCCGCCGCGGAGCCATGGGACTGGCGCAGGCCCGCGACGCACAAAGGTGGCGCAGGGGCATCGCCTGTCGCTTGCGCCACCTTTGCGTCCTGGCCTCTCTGCCGCCTCCGGCCCTCTCCTAGCCGAAGCGCCGCGCGATCTCCTCGAAGAGCGCGTCGACGATCTGATCCTCGGGGACCTTGCGCAGCGTCTCGCCGCCAGCGAAGACCAGGCCGACGCCCCGGCCGCAGGCCACGCCGATGTCGGCGCCGCGC
>CACXFF010000204.1 GCA_902766805.1 uncultured Coriobacteriaceae bacterium
CCCATCGCGTCCAGGATCTGCATCAGCCCGGCGCGCATGGCGGGGATGTGCTGCTCTTTGACCTCCTGGGGGAGTCGATCGGTCTTGCACATGCCGTAGAGCAGCTTGACCATGCCGTGGAGCTTGCGCAGGCCGGCGTAGCGCTGCAGGATGGCCTCGTCCTCGACCTCGTAATACTCGCGCAGGAACGCCTCGTAGTACGCCTTCATCTCTTCCACCGTCATGCCCATGGTCATCATCGCCTGATCGTCGGTGGTGATGAAGCCGTAGGTGAGCTCCATGCCCGCGAGGTCGATGATCGGGTCGCCCTGCGCGACGTCGTCGGTGTCGATGAGGATGATCTCGCCGTCCTGCACCATCATGTTGCCCACGTGGAAGTCGCCGTGTACCAGCGTGTTCTTGGCGGGCATGAGGTCGTAGAGGCGGTGCAGGCGCGCCTGCTGCTCCTCGTCGAGCACGCCTTTGGCCACCTCGACCCAACGGTGGCCGGACTCGCGCGCGTCGGGGAAGGTGCCTTCGGGGGCCTCGGTCGAGTGGAGCTGCTTGAGCAGCTCGGCCGCCTCGTGCGCCCAATGCTGCGTGGTGGACGGGTCCTCGTGGATGAGCTGGCCCACGGTCTTGCAGTCGAGCAGCTCGTAGACCAGACCGTAGCCGTCCTCCACGCGCACGACGTCGAACGCGATGGCCACGGGGATCCCGAGTGCGAGCAGCTTCTGAGCCGACTTACGGCTCGCCTGGATCTTGTCGAGCGTCTCGGTCGAGCTGTAGTAGACCTTGACGATGGTCTCGGGATCCAAGCGGTACACGGCGCCATTGCCGCCCTTGCCGATGAGCTCGCAGCCCTCGGTGGAGATCGTGCGCAGGCGCTTGGTCACGGGCATGATCTCCGAGATGCCGGTCATGTCGAAGACGTCGTAGACCTCCGGGCTCGCCTCGACGACCTCCAGGCTGCTCAGGCTCTTGAGCAGTCGCATGAACACGCGCAGGCCCGCGCTGGAGATGTACTCGAGGTCACTGGTGTCCAGGACCACGTCTTTGACTCCAGCCTGCGCGATGATAGCGTTGATCTGCTCCTCGACGTCGGCGGCGTTGTTGGTGTCAATCTTGCCCTCGAGACGGATGACGAGCTTACCGTCCTGCATGTTGGATTCCATGGTGTGTGTGCTCCCTTTTCGACATGGCGCGCGAGCCGCGCCAGCTTATGATTATGTGGGGAACCAATGGTAGACGATTCGTATTGCGCCGTGGTAACGGCCACAAAGACGGCAGAGGCCAAAAGGCGCACCCGCCAGAGAGGCAGGTGCGCCAGATAGGGAAAGGCTGGGGCGTGCGGCGTCCGGACGGTGTGCGTCGCCCGTCGCGGCTACTCGGCGCTGAACGCGGCGTTGGAGAAGCCGGTGCTCTGGGCCTCGACCACTTTGGCATCCAGGACCGCCTGCGTGAGCTCGCCCTTGTCGGCCTCCTGTTCGCTCGTCTGCGTGCCGAGTGTCACCAGGTAGGAGAAGGAGCCCTTGCCGAAGCTCACGCCGGTCTGTTCGCCGCCGTACATGTTGTAGCTTTCGAAGACGAAGCCCTCGTCGACGAGCTGCTGCCCGGTCTTGCCCTTCAGCGCTTCGAGCTCGGCGCTGCCGAGGAGCTCGGGCGTGATGTCGCGGGCGCTCTTGATGGGCAGGTCGCCGATGGCTTGGGCGAGCTGCTTCGCCGCGTCTGCGCCTTGGTCGCTGTTGAGCGTGCCGAGCTTGTCGTCGAGTCCCTCGCGCTCCTCGCAGACGACCTTGGCGTAGGAGCTGCCCGCCTGGAACAGGCAGACGAAGGTCTTCCCGTCATAGCTCCACGAAGGCGTGTCGGTGGCCGTGGCGAGGGCGTCCCCCAAGGTCTTCCAGCTGGCGACGTCGAACGTGGCGCTGGTAGTTGCGCTGGTGGCTGCGCTGGTAGCAGCGCTGGTCGTAGCGGAAGGCGTGGCTTGGCCCGTGCACGCGGCGAGGGGCAGCGCGCCGAGCGAGACGGCCAGGGCGAGTGTGATGGTGCTGCGCGCAGAGAGCATGGGAGTCGTCCTTTCTCGTCGTGGACCCAAAGATACAGGCAGTATACCCACGTCCGTCGCGTCGTCCGCGGCCGTATACTCATGACGTTGCGGACGAGAGGGTGGGCCATGAGCACGAAAACGGATGGCAGAAGCGACAGCACGGACATGGGCAAGCTGCGCAGGGCGCTGTATGTGGTGTGCGTGTTGCTTGTCGTGAGCTGTGTGTTCTCGCTGATCGACATGTTCTGGGTCATCCACGAAGGGAGAGGGCTCGTGTTGGGCCCCGCTGAGATGTTCGTGATGGCGACATCGTTGGCCGACGTGCTCGTGCGCCTGCGCATCGTGCTCTCCGGCCACGCCTTGGTCCATTGGAAGGGCGCGGACAACTCCGAGCTTGTGAACCAATGCCAAAGCTACGCCATCGCGGCGGCCGGCCTGTGCGTCGTGGACTCGATCGTGGACGCCCTCGCCGACCAGATGGTCAGCCCTCTCGACGTGACGGAGACCATTGTCTTCACGGCCTTGATCTTTGTGTACTACCGCATCGTCACCAAGATGGAGCGCACGACGTTTTGGGACGGCATCAGGGGCACCACGCATCCGGAGCCCTACCTCTCGGTGGGCGGCGTGGCCACCGAGTACAGCATCGACCAAGACAGCAGGCTGCTGCGTTCCGCCAGAGCCGACGAACGGCCGGGCGTGGTGGTGCTCACGCCGGACGAGTTTCTAGAACGTGTGCCGGTGCGCATCGTGCAGCAGGTCATGCATTCGCTCAGGGACGTGCGGCGCAGCTCGTGCCTGCTATTGGGCGACGTGGTCATCGGCAACATGTACATCTCAGAGGGGGTGCAGCGTGCGGCGGGCTTCGAGGCGTCGGGTGGGGTGGGCTTCTCCTACCTGTTCATCGACGGGCAGCTGCTGCTCTCGATGAAGGAGAGCGGGCCGGAGCGGGCGTTCCTCGCGCAGGTTATGGTCGACCAGTTCTTGGACAAGTCCACGGAGCTTTCGCTGCTGCCCGAGATGATCGTGATGATCACGGCGCGCGTGTCGGAGTGGATCGGCGCCTACCGAGGCAGGCTGGAAAGGCTCGAGAGCAACCTCAGGGTCAATGTCTCCAAGATGCCCCGGGGCTTCTCGGAGTTCATCAGCGATGCGCGGCGCGAGCTCGCGGACGTCCAGAGCTTCTGCCGCCAGACGGGTGACATGCTGGAGGACCTCACCGATGTCACGCAGGCGGCGGGCTTCGATCGCGCGTCGATGCAGTGCGCGGTCGTCGCGCGCCAGGTGGTGCGTCTCGCACAAGACGTGGAAGACGTGCGCGACCTCGCGGGGGAGATCCGCAGCGGTTATCAAGAGCGCATCGAGGTGCGCCAAAACAACGTGATGTCGGTGCTCACCATCGTGGAGACGGTGTTCACGCCGCTCGCGCTGGTCACGGGTTGGTATGGCATGAACTTCATCAACATGCCCGAGCTCAAGCACCCCGATGCGTACTTCATCGTGGCGGGCATCCTCATCTTCCTCATCGCGCTGGAGTTCGCCGTGTTCAAGCGGCGCAGATGGTTCTAGGACGCGCGTGCGGGTGCGGCTGGTGTCTGTGCCGTGGCGGTGCTGTCGGACGGCTGGCGTGCGCGGTGCTGCCGGATGGCTGGCTTATGATGAATCCTGCCGGGCGGGAGGCGCAGGGAAGGGGTGGCTGCGATGCGTGAGGGACAGGGGCACATGGAGCGCGAGCGCAAGTTCGCGCTGTACGAGGAGCGCAAGCGTGC
>CACXFF010000205.1 GCA_902766805.1 uncultured Coriobacteriaceae bacterium
CCTGGGCAGCGAGGAAGTCCGCGCTGGTCGGCCAGGGAGGGCGCGTGTTCACAAGCGCACGGAAGACGGACCAGAGCTCGTCGGCGGTCCGTGCGTCGGGGACCGGCGTGTCGCGCTCGGCACAGAGCTCTCCCACCAGGCGCCGCAGCAGCTGTAGCTTGCGCTCGTTGTCCATGGTCGTGCCTACCCTTCCACTTCCAGAAGCTCGTCCCTGTTGGTCATGGCGCGCTCTCCTCTGGTTGCGGGTTACCTGCCGTTCATCATACGACGCGCGGGGCCGTGGACCCGTCCCGGATATGGCATCAGTGATAGAGAAGGGGCATCAGTTGTTTGCGCCTCTCGAGCTGATAAGCTGGAAGCTGTTGTCAACCAAGGCAGAGAAAGGGGAGCGGCATGGCGACGGCATTTCCGGAAGGGTTCTTGTGGGGCGGCGCGGTGGCGGCCAACCAGCTCGAGGGAGCCTACCTCGAGGACGGCAAGCAGCTCAACGTGACCGACGTGATGACGGGCATCGGCAACAAGCCCGACATCGAGTGGAACGAGGAGACGGGCAAGTGGGAGCCGTCCTTCACCCACGACTTTGTCCACCTGTCCGAGGAGGGCATCGACTTCTACCACCGCTACAAGGACGACCTCGCCCTCATGGCCGGCATGGGCTTCAAAGCCTTCCGCACCTCCATCAGCTGGGCGCGCATCTTCCCGCACGGCGACGAGGAAGAGCCCAACGAGGCGGGCTTGGCGTTCTACGACGACCTGTTCGACACGATGCTCGAGCTGGGCATGGAGCCGGTGGTCACCATCAGCCACTACGAGACGCCGCTGGGCCTGCTCGTGGACTATGGCGGCTGGCTCGACCGCAGGATGATTGGGTTCTGGGAGCGCTACGTGCGCACCGTCCTCACGCGCTACAAGGGCAAGGTCAAGTACTGGATGACCTTCAACGAGATCAACGTGGGGCGCATGATCCCGTTCGCCGCGGGCGGCATGCTGGACATCCACCCCACGCACAAGGACCTGCCCAACGCCGACCTCACGCAGCAGCAGCTCTACCAGGGCTGGCACCACCAGTTCGTGGCCAATGCCCTGGCCGTCAAGCTCTGCCGCGAGATCGACCCCGCGGCCAAGATGGGCCTCATGCTCTCGCAGAGCGCCATCGCGACCTATCCCGAGACCTGCAACCCCGACGACATCCTCGGCGCCCAGCGCACGCAGCGCCTGCACTCGTTCTTCTCCGACGTGATGCTGAAGGGCCGCTACCCAGGCTACGTGCGGCGCATCTGGGAGGAGAACGACGTCGAGCTCGAGATTGCCGACGGCGACATGGAGCTCATCGCCAACTACACCAATGACTACTTTGGCTTCAGCTACTATCGCAGCGCCGTCTACAGCACGCGTGCCATCAACGAGGGCACCACGACGAGCAAGGGCGGCGGGCTCACCAGCGGCTCGGCCGGGACGGTCGCCAACCCGTACCTCAGCGCCTGCAGCCCCGAGCCCTGGTGCTGGCCGGTGGACCCCAAGGGCCTACGCTACGTGTGCAACTACCTGCAGGACCGCTACGACGTGCCGCTGTTCATCGTGGAGAACGGCATCGGGCTGGACGAGAACCTCGACGCGGACGGCCACATCGACGATCCGTTCCGCGTGGAGTACGTGCGCGATCACCTGCTGCAGGTGGAGGAGGCCATCAAGGACGGCTGCGACATCATGGGCTACCTGTACTGGGGTCCGATCGATGTGGTGTCGGCGGGCACGGGCGAGATGCGCAAGCGCTACGGTTTCGTGTACGTCGACCGCTTCAACGACGGCCACGGCACGCTCGAACGCGTGAAGAAGAACTCCTATGACTGGTACAAGGCGGTCATAGAGTCGAACGGCGAGATCCTGCACGCGTAAGCCTTACGGCGGGGCAAGGGCTTCGGGTCCTTGCCCCGCGGCTCATGTGCGGGTCAGCACGGTCCCTTGCCGCCTGGCGCGCTCGGTGTACCGCTTGGGCCCATCAGTACGGCCGCTGCCATGCCTCCGCGTCCCTTCGCGCGCGGATGACTCGTTGCACGTCTTAAGATGGAGGTGACACATACGAGCGCACGACCGCGGCCGCGGGCGCTCGTGGAACGGGTCGGGGTCCGCGCCGCCCGGTGCGCGGAATGACGAAGGGAGAGTCGCCATGCGTTCCGGAAGGATCAAGAACCGCCAGGCCATCGAGCGTGTGCTCTTCGACGCGGCCAACGAGGTTGAGCTGCTGCTGGCCGTCCTGTTCGAGCACCCCGACGACGTGGAGGCCAACCACAAGTTCCGTGTGAGCATCCGCACGCTGCGCGCCCTCATCGACTTCATCAAGCCGTTCCAGTCTGCCGCGCAGAACCGTCGCATGCAGGCCAACCTGCGCGGCGTCGTCCTCGAGACGTCGAGGCTGCGCGAGATCGACGTGTTCTCCGAGCTAGTCGCTGAAGATACCGAGGCGCAGGGCTGCCCGCCGGCCGCCGACTCACGCTCCGACCTGCAGAAGGTGTGCGACCTCATGCGCGAGGAGGAGCTGGAGAGGACGCTCGCGGCGCTCGGGAGCAAGAAGGCCCGCCGCGCGCTGAGGGACGCGTACTACGATGCACGCAACATCGCCTGGAAGGGCGACATCGCCACCGAGGGCATCCCCAAGAAGGACGTGACCGGCCGCTTCGACGAGCTTGTTGCCGCGCAGAATGCCCGCCAGGCCGCGCTCGACCCCATGGACGTGGAGCTCACGCACAAGGTCCGCAAGAAGGCCAAGCAGGTGCGCTATGCCGCTTCCGAGTTCGGCATGCTGCTGGGTGACGACGCCCTGCGCGTGGCGAAGGACATGAAGCATGCCCAGGATGACCTGGGCGCCTACTGCGACGCCCTCGTCAACCTGCAGATGATCGACGAGTTTCCCCGTGAGGGGCTCTCGCTGGCTGGCCGGCGGCAGCTCTACCAGCTCGCGGAGCGCAACGCGGCCTACCTGGAGGAAGCCCTCGCGGGATTCCAGGCCAAGCAGCACGAGGCCGCCGATTCCGCGGCCGAGGAGGCCGGGGACGCCAGCGCGCAGCACGCGTGACACGGGCACGCAAGCCGCTTGCCTACGCCAGCCCAAAGAGCCGCTCGGCGTTGTGTGAGAACAGGTCCTGCACGCAGTCTGCGATGAGCGGGTCGCACTCGAGCGCCTCTTTGGTACGGGCGATGATGGGCACGGGCGTGTAGGGGAAGTCCGAGCCGTACAGGATGTGCGTGGGGTCGGCCACCTTGAGCAGGGCGTCGAGCATGACCGGCTGAGCCGTGCCGGCGACGTCGAAGTAGAGCCGCCGCACGCAGCTCATCACGTCGACCTGCTCCATGCGGCCCTGCGGCACCAGGATCTGCGAGATGCCCACCATGCGGTGTGCCACCTCGGGGAGGAACGACCCACAGTGCGGCACCACCCAACGGATGTGCGGGTAGCGCTCGAGCACGCCGAGCATGATGAGGTCGATGACCGTGCGCGTGGTGTCGGCGAGGAACTCGTACATCGGCTTGAGCTGCGCGGTGAAGGTGTCCTGTGGCGCGGCCGCCGGTGCCGTGGGGTGGATGATGGCCACCGCGGACCTGCGGTCGAGCTCCTCGTAGAGCGGCTCGAGCAGGGGATTGCCCAGGTAGACGCCGTTGGCATTGGACGGCAGCTTGACGCCGAGCGCCCCGAGCTCGTCGTAGCCGCGGACGGCCTCCTCCACCGAGCCCGCGACGTTCGGCAGGGGCAGATACGTGCAGAAGCCGAGCTTGTCCGGGTGGCGGCGGCACAGCGCGGCCGTCTCGTCGTTGATGAGGCGCGCCTGCGCGAGCGCGCGCTCGTCGTCGCCGCGGTGCGGGTGGGGCGACGAGATGGTCACGACCTGGAAGGACTGCCCGGTCGCCTCCATGAAGGCGAGGTGCTCCTCCTCGCTCCAGCGCGGCTCGGGGAAGCCGTCCTCCTTCTCGGTCTGGATGCCGAGCTCGTCGAGTGCCGCGAGGTAGCTCGCGGGCAGGACGTGGGTGTGCGCGTCTACGGTGGGCAGCATGGGTGCTCCTCCTCTGGGGATTGGGTCCTGTCGGTCCTCATGCTAGCAGGACAGGTCGGTCG
>CACXFF010000206.1 GCA_902766805.1 uncultured Coriobacteriaceae bacterium
CGATTTCGTGGGCACGCAGCGCGTGTTGGTCAAGACGTATCCCTACCATGTGTTCGGCTGCGTGGACGGCGACCTGCTCGTGGCCACGGCCCAAGTGGGGGAGCGCAGCTACGAGACCTATGGCGTGCGCCAGTAGCTGAGTCCCCTCCCCGTCTGCGTTGGCTTGCGCGCTGGGCGGATATGCGTCCCGGGGCGCGATTCGCGCGTTTCTATGCATGGGCCTGACTCCTACTTCCGCGAAAAAATGACAGCGCCTCATGCATAAAACGGTCCGTCCGGCCGACAGGAATGCAAAGCCCTGCGCGCATGGCGGTCGCGGTGCCGTTGGCCTGTGGGCTGCGTCCGTCAAGCTGCCACGAGAGTGAGCAGCAGCCCCGACGCGCCCGCCGCGGGAAAAACAGCGCGTTACGCCTCGCAGCCAGCCGCGCTGTGCCTGCTAGACTGGATGGTCGCACATCAACGTCTGCCTTGGTCGCCGCCCGCCGCAGGGAGGCGGCCTGGCGCCGAAGGGACGATACATGCCCATCCGCATCCCCGACGGTCTGCCTGCCAAGCAGACCCTGCACGAAGAGCGCATCTTTGCCCTCGAGGAGGAGATCGCCGCGAGCCAGGAGATCCGCCCGCTGCGCTTCGCGATCCTCAACCTCATGCCCACCAAGGTCGAGACCGAGACGCAGATCCTGCGCCTCATCTCCAAATCGCCCATCCAGGTGGACATCGACTTCATGCGCGTGTCCTCGCACGAGTCGCGGCACGTGGCCACCGATCACCTCGTCAAGTTCTACGACACGTTCGACGCGTTCAAGCGCAACTTCTACGATGGCCTCATCATCACCGGCGCGCCCGTGGAGCACCTGGACTTCGAGCAGGTGGACTATTGGGACGAGCTCTGCGAGATCATGGACTGGGCGCGCGGGCACGTGTTCTCCACCATGTACCTGTGCTGGGGCGCGATGGCGGGCCTCTACCACCTCTACGGCGTGCGCAAGTACATGCTCCCCGAGAAGCTCTTTGGCGTGTTCCCCCAGCGCCTGATGGACGAGTACGACTTCCTCACCAACGGCTTCGACGAGCTGCACAACATGCCACACTCGCGCCACGCCGCGCTGAACGAGGACGACCTCGTCCGCGCCCCCAAGCTCAAGACCCTCTCCGAGAGCTCGCTGTCCGGCCCGGCCCTCATCGCGAGCCCGGGCTACCACGAGGTGTTCGTCACGGGCCACTTCGAGTACGGCCGCGACACGCTGAGCGGCGAGTATTGGCGCGATGCCAACCAGGGCCTGCGCATCAAGATCCCGGTCAACTACTTCCCCAACGACGACCCCAACAACCCGCCCATCTTCACCTGGCGCAGCCATGCCAACCTGCTCTACCGCAACTGGATCAACTGGATCTACCAGATGACCACCTACGAGCTTGAGCGCATCCCCGAAGCCATCGTCGCCGCGAGCGACTCGTTCGCGAGCAGGTTCTAGGCCCCCAAAACCGGCCATCCGTCTGGTTCCTGGGGCTTCCGCGTCACCTCGCTGCGCTGCCAACGCTATCATCGAGGCGCATCGTACGGGCCACGCGCAAGGAGCTCGCCATGAACCTCGGTCGCCAACTTTTCCAGCAGGTCACCCAACAGGTCACGGACCACGTCACCCAACAGTTCGCCGAGAGGGTCTCCGCCCGGGTCGTCACGCGGGTCGTGGCGGCGGTCGCGGGCGTGGCTGCCGGCGCTGCGGTGGCAGCTGCGGGCGTGGCTGCCCTGTTGGGCACCCGCAAGGGCGACGAGCAGCTGCAGGCACAGTGGGACAACATGGCGCGCTACCGCTACGCACACCGCGGCCTGCACGACAACGACACGGCCGCGCCCGAGAACTCGTTGGCGGCCTTCCGCGCGGCGCGCGAGGCGGGCTACGGCTCCGAGCTCGACGTGCACCTCACGGCCGACAAGCAGCTCGCGGTCATCCACGACTCTGCGCTGGAGCGCGTGACGGGGGAGCCGGGCACGGTGGAGCACCACACGATGGAGCAGCTTGGCCAGCTGCGGATCTTTGGTTCGGAGCAGACGGTGCCCCGTTTCGGCGCGGTGCTCGACCTCTACCAGAACGCGGGCTGGGGCGCGGTGCCCCCGCTGATCGTGGAGGTCAAGACGAGCGAGGACGACGTCGCCCCGCTCATGGAGCGCGTGATGGCCGAGCTCGACGCGCACAGCGTGCCGTACTGCGTCGAGAGCTTCGACCCGCGCGTGCTGCGTTGGCTGCGCGCGCAGCGTCCCGAGGTCATGCGCGGCCAGCTCTCCGAGGACTACGCACGCAGCGGCGCTCAGGCCAATACGGGGCGCCTGTTGGGCTTTGCCCTCACCAACCTGCTCTTCAACGGCCTCACGCGCCCGGACTTCATCGCGTACTGCGTCCAGGACCTGGGCAAGCTCGCGCCCAACATCGCGTGCGGGCCGCTTGGCGGGCACCTGGTCACCTGGACCGTGCGGAGCATGGAGCAGCTCGAGGAGACGGAGGCGCGCGGCGGCATCAGCATCTTCGAGGGCATCCTGCCCGACCCGTCGCGTGCGACGGAGGTGGCGGCGGCCGAGCCCGAGACCACGGCTGCCGATTCTGCGTCGGCCGAAGCCGAGGCTGCTGCTTCCGAAGCCGCGCCCGAGCCCGAAGCCGTCCAGCGCCCCTAGCACGGGATACGCCCAAAGGTCACATGCGCCCGCCTCGCGCGTCTGTCGCGGGGCGGGCGCAGTCTCTCTCCAACACAAAACGCGCCGACCCGCGGGCCGGCGCGCCGTATGCGCACGTATGCGATGGGTGAGGACTAGTCCTCGGCGATCTCGGTGATGGCGCCGGTGGGGCAGGCCTCCAGGCAGGCACCGCAGCCCACGCAGGAGTCGGCGTCGGTGACCTCGGCGCAGGTGTCGCCGAGCTCGAGGACTTCGCAGGGGCAGGCGTCAACGCAAGCGCCGCAGGAGACGCACTCGTCGGCAACGATAACGGGGTGAGACATAGGTTTCTCCTTCTTCCGGACCATACAGGACTGGTACTTGGCGAGATGATCCCGCCTGACGTGAGGGGGCTGGCCTCACGCCGTCTGCCGGGCGTGTCGTCCGACAGCAGACAACGACCGCGACGAGACGCGTGGGCGCATCGTGTGGGGCGCTGCCCGAGCGGCTGGCTTACCGCTCGCTGTGAGGATAGCAGTTGCGCGGCTGTGCGCAAGCAAGAATCTCAGATTGTTTTGGCGAGTGCACACGCGTTCTACCTGCAAATTCCTACTGGGAAAGGGGAGTTATGCCCGCGCGCGGGCCGTCACGCCTTCTCCACGGGGCCCGCTGCCGCAAACGGGCAGGTGAGCGGCCCCGTTGGCCCCGTTGGGAGGGTTGAGCCGCAACACCGAAAAAAATCTAATACAATCACGCTTAGATTATGTATAAGATAGACTCGCAAGGGATATAAGTACCTACGAAACAACGCACGGAGCGTCGGCCAACCGGTTCGACGTGTTCGAACGGGCTTCCCGCCCGCGATCCACAAAGGAGACAAGCATGAGCAAGATTCTCGGCATCGACCTGGGTACTACCAACTCCGCCATGGCGGTCCTGGAGGGCGGCGAGCCCACCATCATCGTGAACGCCGAGGGCGATCGCACCACCCCGTCCGTCGTGGGCTTCCGCGCCGACGGCGACCGTATCGTGGGCAAGGCGGCCAAGAACCAGGCCGTCACGAACCCCAAGAACACCGTCTTCTCCATCAAGCGCTTCATGGGCCGTCGCTTCAACGAGGTTGGCAGCGAGCTCAAGACCGTCCCGTACCAGGTCAAGTCTGGCCAGGGCGACCGCGCGGTCGTGGAGATCGACGGCGAGGACTTCACCCCCG
>CACXFF010000207.1 GCA_902766805.1 uncultured Coriobacteriaceae bacterium
GCACGGCCTTGCGTGGGCGTCGAGGCTCAGAGCCCTTGGTAGCTCTTGCGGATTGCAGCCCACTTGGCGTCGCGCGACCGCTCAATGAGCGCGACGTCCTCATCGGTCAGGTGCTGGAAGCGGCCCTGTTTGCGCAGGTAGTCGGCGCACGCGCTGAATGCCTTGGGCCGTTGGGTCAGCGTGAACTCGCCATCGGCGTACTCTGCCAGGTACCACAGGCCGCAGTCCACGACCTCCCGGGCGATCTCCACCGTCTCGTCGCTCGCGATGCCCCAACCCGTGGGACAAGGCGTGATGACGTGGATGAACTTGGCACCCCTGACCTGCGAGGCCTTCTCCACCTTGTGCATGTAGTCGTCCAGGTACCCCACGCTCGCGGTGGCAGCATACGCAATCCCGTGCGCCGCGACGATCTCGAACAGGTTCTTCTTGGGGCGCACGTTGCCATGGACGTTCTTGCCCGCCGGCGTCGTGGTCGTCCGGGCGCCAAAGGGCGTGAGGGAGCTCTTTTGGATCCCGGTGTTCATGTACGCTTCGTTGTCGTAGCAGATGTACAGCAGGTCATCGTCACGGTCGATGGCGCCCGACAGGGCCTGCAGGCCGATGTCCGCCGTGCCCCCGTCCCCTGCGAAGGCCACCGCCTGGAAGTCGGTGATGCCCTGAGCCCGCAGGCCCGCTTGCACGCCGGTCAGCATCGAGGCCGCACCCGCGAAGGTCGACTTGAGGGCGTTGTTGCCAAAGCAAAGCTGCGGGAATATGAACCCGACCGCCGACATGCAGCCAGCTGGCAGCACGGCGACCGTGCGTTCGCCGAGCACCTTCAACGCTATCCTCACGGCCAAGCTGCAGCCGCATCCCGCACAGGCCTTGTGGCCATAGAAATACTCATCCTCGTTCAAGCTGCGCACATTGACGCTCATAAGCCGCCATCCCCGATCCCTAGGAAGGTCACGCTGGCCTGTCCCTTCGCCAAGCCGGCGAACAGCTTCTCGATGTCGGCGGCTGAGATGTTCTGGCCGCCCAGGCCACCGATGTAGTCCGAGCCCGGGATGTCCAGCCGTGCCTTGTGCAGCGCAGAGTTGACGTTGGTGTAGACGGGACCTTCGTTGCCAAAGGAGATGCTCTTCTCCAGGACCGCGACCGCTTTGGCGTGCGCCACTGCCGCAGCGACCTCCTCGTTCGGGAAGGGACGCATGTAGCGCAGCCGCAGCATGCCGACCCGCTGCCCCGAAGCGCGCAGGCGATCCACGGTCTCCCTCACCAGCCCGGCGATGCTGCCCAGCGTGATGAGGACGTAGTCGGCGTCCTCGCAGCGATAGGCATCGGTCAACCCCGTATAGCGCCTCCCAAAGAGCTCCGCGAACCTGTCTTCCGCCTCGGCGACCACGGAGCGCGCGTTCATCATCCCGATGTGCTCTCGGTACTTGAACGACATGTAGTACTCGGGACCTGCGGTGAAGCCAAGCACACGGGGGTGCTCGAGGTCCAGCTTGTTCTCGGTCTCGTATTTCGGCAGGAAGGCGTCCGCCTGCTCTGCGGTCGGCACCTCGACCACCTCGTAGGTGTGCGTCAGCACGAAGCCGTCGAGGTTCACCATGAACGGCGTGGACACGTCCCTGTGCTCCGCGACGTAGTAGCTCATCAGGGCCAGGTCCAACGCCTCCTGGGCGTCTTCCGCATAGGCCTGGATCCAGCCGCTGTCGAGCTGTGAGAGCGCGTCGCGCTGATCGCCGTAGATGTTCCACGGCAACGCCAGGGAGCGGTTGGCGTTCATCATCACGATCGGCCAGCGGCCGCCCGCAGCATAAGGCAGGCATTCGGCCATGTACAGGAGGCCCTGGGACGACGTGGCCGTGAACGCCCGCGCGCCCACCGCCGACGCGCCCATGGCGCAGGAGAGCGCCGAGTGCTCTGACTCCACGTGGATGAACTCGGACTGCAGGCTGCCGTCCTCGACCATTTCGGACAGCCGCTCCACGACGACGGTCTGCGGCGTGATGGGATAGGCGGAGATGACCTGTGGCCGTGCCAAGCGTATCCCGTAGGCGAACGCCTCGTTGCCGGAGAGAAAGAGCCTCGCCATTACTCCTCCTCCATCGCGATCGCGCCGACCGCGCAGATCCTCCTGCAGATGCCGCAGCCCTTGCAGAAATCATAGTCGATGGCGACCTTGGCGCCTTGCCGGGAGATCACGCCGTCGGGACAGTACAGGTAGCACTGCAGGCAGCCCACGCAGCGGTCCATGTCTATCACAGGGCGCACACTGCGCCAACCTGCGTTTTTCGTCACCAGGTACCCCGCCTCAAAGGCGGTCGAGTCTGGAATCTCGGCAAGCGTTTGCGGCACGCTGTCGCGCAGGAACGGCTTCATGGCTGCACCGCCTTTGCACCGGCCAGCACGGCCGAAATGTTCTTGGCTTGGTGCCGGGCTGGCATCGTCTGCCGAATCGCCCCTGCGACAAGCTCGAGAGGCACGACACCTGATGCTGCGACCAGCGCACCAAGCATAATCGTGTTGGTGATGGGCAGCCCTCGCAGCTCAGCGGCGATGCGCGTGCCGTCCACCGCGATCACACGCTCATCCGATATCGTCCTTTTGGTGTTCACCAAGAGTTTGCCGCCTTCTTTCAGCTCGGCAAAAGCAGCATCCGTGAACACCGTGTCGTCGAGGAAGATGCAGTAGTCCGCCTTGGCCACCTCGCTGCGGTTGCCGATGGGTCGTTCGTCGAGCTTCGTGAACGCGCGCATGGGCGCGCCGCGTCGTTCGGGACCAAAGCGCGGGAACGCCAGGGCGTAGCTGCCCTCCCCTTTGAGGACATACGCCGCGCCGAGCAGCCGCGCCGCCGTGAACGCGCCCTGGCCACCGCGCCCGTGCCAGATAACCTCCGTCATGGATCACTCCCCGTTTGGACACGAGACGACGAGCGTTTCGGCCGCGTGTGTTTGCTCAGACGCTCACAGGATACAACAGGCGCCCGTACCCGAAGCATGTCCGGATACGGGCGCCATCAGACTTACAGCGAACTCCAGAAGGAGCGCTTACTCCTGCTTCTCAGCAGCCTCGGCAGCCTTGTCGGCCTCGATGCCGGCCTTGATCTGGGCCTGGGCGGCGTCGATCTGGGCCTGGGCGTTGTTCTGGATCTCGTCGGCAATCGCCTTGTTCTCTGCCTCGATGCCGTCGAAGTACGCCTTGATCTCGGCCTCCTTGGCGGCCTTCCTTGCGGCCCTCTCGGCAGCCTCTTCCTGGTTGGCCTTGTCCTCGGCCTCGTCGCGCGCCTTCTCGACCTCGTCGAAAACGTCGGCGGCGAAGTGACGGATGATGGTGGTCTCGTACTTGGCGAAGGGAGCGTCGAAGGCGGGCTCCTCCTCCTGGACGAGAGCGACGATGGCGGTCTCGCCCTCATACAGCTTGGAAGCGGTCACCTGGAGCATGGAAGCGCTGTCGACGGCGTCGCCGGCGTCGACGCTGCTGCCCACGATGCCACCCACGGCACCACCCAGCAGAACGCCCAGCGGACCACCGAGGATGCCGACGATCGAGCCCACGAGCAGGCCCGTGGCGCTGTCGTTGGAGGTTACACCAACGGGATCAATCGCACCAGCGACCTCGATGGTCTCACCAGCGTGCTTGAGGAGCGCGGCTTCGGCCACGACGAAGCCCTCGCCGGCCGGCTTGTTGCGGAGCTCGGTGAACGCCTGATAGGCTTCGCTCTCGACATTGAAGATGACGGTCACAACGTTCTGGTGCATGTTGGTTCCTTTCTTCCGGAATCACCGTGAGGACTCGCGTATGGTCCTACTGGTACATGATAAGCGTATTGCAAGCGCTTGTCCGCGACACTCTTCCATCACGATGGACATCTGATTGCGCGACACAGTCCGTGGCGAGCGGCTGCCGCCCGAGCGCCGTACCCACGAAACGGTGCATAGGACACCCAAGCGCGGTACCGCCCGCACCACAGCCGTGATGGGGGCGGCACCGCGCATGTTCGTTCAAGTCATGTGAGGCGGTCGAGCGTGTGCCTTTCCTTTGCTACATCATCGCCCTGCAGTAGGCGTGTTCCGCGCAGAAGCTGTCGCACCACGACCCGCCGGCGATGGCCAGCAACTGGTCGTCCTCCAGCTCTACGCCGCACAACTTCGCAATCTCTAGCAGCTCTTCCGGCGTCTGCACATCCATAAGCTTGGCCTGGAGCTCCGGGTCCACCAGTTCCGGGTTCAACAATTCGTGGTATTCCATCCCGCATCCTTTCCTCGTGGCCCACAGTGACCGGAGCTACGACGTTTCCTCTCTGGATGACTCGCAGCGCCTTAATTACCTTCGCATTCTGGCACGGTGCTCCTGCAGGCTACAGCTAGGCGCAGAAGCATTCGGCAGATGGCTGCGCTGACAGGGTGGCGAACTGGTACCTGATACAAGTTCGCCACCCTTGCCAACGGGCCTACGCGACCCACTGGCCGGAGGCGTCGACGCGCCAGCCGTCGGGGGTGACGGTGTCCAGGGCGCAGGACCCCAGAGGGTCGCCGACGTGCTCGCGCAGGTAGTACCAGGCGCCGCCGACGTGCTGCCAGCCGGTGAGCATGCGGCCGAAGGAGCCGTCGTGGGCCTCGGAGAGGTAGTACCAGAAGCCCCGGTCCCAGACCCAACCGGAGACGAGATGCCCGAAGCGGCCGTCGTGGGCCTGCGAGAGGTAGTACCAGGAGCCGTCCACGTCCAGCAGCCAGCCGTCGTCCATGACGCCGTCCGCGCCGAAGTGGTACCAGTCGCCGGCATCGTCCTGCATCCAGCCGGTCACGCGCGCGCCGCCGCGCAGGTAGGACCAGGTCCCGTCCTCGGCCTGGCGCCAACCGTCGGGCTCGACGGGCTGCGGCGCGGGCCTGGGATCGAGCGCCTCCTCGGCGCCGCGCAGCCCTGAGCGCGCCGCGTCGACTTGGACCTGGGTAGCGTCAGGGTCGGCGAGCACGGCGCGGGCGTCGGCCAGTGCCCGGTCGAGCTGGGCCAGCGACTCGTCGGTGTAGGCGGAGCGGTCGGTCGCCTCAGCCTTGGCGACCTCATCGCGCAACGCTGCCTTGTCGGCCGCGGGCACCAGGCCGGCCGCGGCGCCCTGGAGCGCCTGCAGCGCCGCGTTCACCTGGGACTGGGTGGCCTTGGGGTCGTCGTACACGGCCTGGGCCGCGGTCACGGCCTCGCCTAGCGCCTTGGCGGAAGCCTCAGTGTACTGCGTCGGGTCGAGCTCCGCAGCCTTGGCCAGCTCCTCCTTCAGCTGGGACTTGTCCACCTTGGGCGTTGGGCTGGAGGGCGCGTGGGCCGTCCTCGGGAACGTGTAGGAGATGCTCAGCGTGCCGTCGGAATTGAGCGTCGCGGTGGCCGCCCCACCGTTCACCGTCGCGATGGTCTCGCTGGTGAAGGCGTAGTCCTCAGCCGCCACGGCCGTCACCGTCGCTTTGTATGCCGTCGCATAGCCCGCCTTGCCGTCGCTCGCCGCAGGAGACCAGCTGACCGCGCCAGAACTGCCCAAGCTGACGTGCGCGGTGGACGTCGTCGCATCTGTGTCGAGCGCCTCGGTCGCCACCGGCGCCGCGATGTCCGTCACGGCTACCGACGCGATGGGCCGCGCCAAGCGCGCTTCCGTGCCGTCGCTGGTCCGGGCAACAGCATGGCTGGTATCACTGCTGGCGAAGTACTGCGCGGGGTCGGCATTCGTGCCCATCGCGTTCGTCCAACCAGTGGTGAACGGGCCGGGAATGGCCATCGCGACGTCGATCTGGGGCGTCGTCGCGCCCGCGGGGACGGTCAGCTTGCCCGTAACGTTGATGACGCACGTATTCTGCAGGTAAATGTCACCACACGCGTTGCCCGACATGGTCGGCGCGCCAGACAGGTTGAGGATGCCGTTGGGTGGGAGCGGATTCTGGTTGGCATTGCCTTTCAGCACCAAAACCCCGTACGAAGCGTTGCCGACGATCGAGCCGCCGCGCAGATTGAACGTGCCTTTGCTGTCGACCTGGACGCCGCTCGACGTATTATCAGAAACAGTCCCCCCTGCCAACGTGAAAGAGC
>CACXFF010000208.1 GCA_902766805.1 uncultured Coriobacteriaceae bacterium
AGGCGCCAAAGCCGTTCTCCACGATCATGAGCGGCTGGTCGTAGCGCTCGGAGAACCAGTTGAGCGCGTAGCGCAGGCCCATCGGGTCGATCGGCCAACCCCAATCGCTGCTCTTGAGGTACTTGTTGAGCACGAAGTCCTCGGGGCCCTCGTAGAAGTTGAAATCGGGATTGGCCTTGCGCGCGTGCACGGCGAAGCTCATGTAGTACGAGAAGCCGATGTAGTCCACCACGCCGTGGGTCAGCAGCTCCTGCTCCTCCTCGGTCACGGGCACGTTCAGGCCGTTGCGCTCCCAATAGCGGAACATGTACTGCGGGATGCGGCCCTTGGCGTGCACGTCCACGTACCAATAGCGCTTGTGGTCGGCCCAGGTCTTCTCCATCTGGTCGCGCGGGTCGCAGGTCTCGGCATACAGCGGGCACATGGCGATCATGCAGCCGATCATCGCGTCCGGGTCGATCTCGTGGCAGGCCTGGACGGCTTTGGCGCTCGCGAGCAGCTCGTTGACGGACGCCTGGTACATGAGCTCTTCGGGGTTGTCGCCGATGTCGAGCACGGCGCCCTCCTGCAGCATGTGGTGCGCGTTGGGCGCGGCCGACTGGTTGTTGATCTCGTTGAAGGTCATCCAGTACTTGACCTTGCCCTTGTAGCGCTCGAAGCAAGTGCGGGCAAAACGCTCGAAGAAGCCGATGCAGCGCTTGTCGGCAAAACCGTTGTACTCGGTGGCCAGGTGGTAGGGCATCTCGAAGTGCTGCAGCGTGATGACCGGCTCGATCCCGTGCTCGTGGCAGCAGGCGAACAGGTCGTCGTAGAAGGCCAAGCCTTCCTCGTTGGGCTGCTCGTCATCGCCATTGGGGAAGATGCGCGTCCAGGCGATGGAGGTGCGGAACGCCTTGAAGCCCATCTCGCCCATGAGCGCGATGTCCTCGCGGTAGTGGTGGTAGAAGTCGATGGCCTCGTGGTTGGGGTAGTTCTCGCCGGGCAGGATGCCGTCGGTGATGCGACGCGGGATGCCGTTGCCGCCCGCGGTCATGACGTCGGCGATGGACGGGCCCTTGCCGCCCTGGTCCCAACCGCCCTCGAGCTGGTGCGCGGCGACCGCGCCGCCCCACAGGAAGTCCTTCGGGAAATGACTCATGTTGCCCCCTTCGGTCCGTTGCGCGACACGCGCCGCGCTCTGCTCAATGCTGCGCCTCCATTGTCGCGCTTGGCGGTGCATGCGCCACACGGTGCGCGCGCCACTGAGCGCTTTTTTCAGCGAGAGGCCCGAGCCGGCGTGTTGGGGGATGTGGCGGGCGCGGGAGGATGCGCGGCGGGACATGGCGGGCTCCTTCGGGGTTGGGTTGGACGTTGGGCGCGGGGTGGCTTAGCGCGTCGATGCGGGTTGGGCGCGGTTGCCCGGGCGCGTGGGGTGGCGGGTTGGCACTTTTCTCTCCAAGACAAGTCTGCCACCTTCAGGAACGGGTTGAGGGTTTGGCACGCCATGCGTCCCCTTTTCGCGCCAAACGCGCGCAGGGCTATAGTGGGAGGCTGCCAGCGAACACACGGCAAGGGGGAGGACGCGCTATGAACGTGCTCGTGATCAACGGCAGTCCCACGGGCGAGGGCAGCAACACCTGGAAGCTCACGCGGGCTTTTGTGGACGGTATCCGCGACCAGCTCGGCGAGGACGGCGTGGAGCTGCGCGTCGCGAGCGTGCGCGAACTGAACATCCAACCCTGCCTTGGCTGCTTCTCGTGTTGGCGCAACGAACAAGGGGCGTGTTGTCTGCACGACGACATGGCCGGCGTCATCGCCGACCGCGTGTGGGCCGACGTCACCGTGTGGAGCTTCCCGCTGTACTACTTCGGTGTGCCCGGCCCGCTCAAGAACCTCATCGACCGCCAGCTGCCCATGTCGCTGCCCTTCATGGAGCAGCGCGCCGACGGCGTGGGCAACGGTAGCCACCCAGCACGTTATGACCTGAGCGGCAAGCGCAACGTGGTGGTCTCTACCTGCGGCTTCTTCACGGCCGAAGGCAACTACGACGCCGTGCGCGCCCAATTCGACCACCTCTGTGGGCGCGGCAACTACGAGGAGGTCCTCTGCGGGCAGGGCGAGCTGTTCCGCGTGCCCGAGCTCGCGCAGCGCACCGACGCCTACCTGCGGCTGGTGAGGCGCGCGGGTGCCGAGTTCGCGCGCGGCGGGATTGGGGCGGACACACAACGGGAGCTGGGACAGCTGCTCTTCCCGCGCGAGACGTTCGAGGCCATGGCCGACGCCAGCTGGGGCATTTCGCGCGAGACGGGCGAGGCCGAGGACGAAGCGGTCTCGTTCACGCGACAGATGGCAGCCCTGTACAACCCGGCTTCGTTCGACGGCACCACACGCGTGCTGGAGATGGACTACAGCGACCGCGGCGTGCGCTGCTGCATCGTGTTGGGCGCCGACACCGCGCGCGTGGTCACGGACGGGTCGGTCACGCCCACGACCAGCGTGCACACGCCGTTCACCGTGTGGCAGGACATCGCGCAGGGCAAGCTGAGCGGATCGGGCGCTTTGGCACAGCACCTGTACAGCGTGACCGGCGACTTCGAGCTCATGATGCGCTGGGATGAGTTCTTTGGGTCGGTTGGCGGGACGGCTGACGGGCAGGGAGGCGGGCCGGGGGTCACGGCTGCCGAGACGAATGCCGCGCCGCTGCCCCCGACGATGCTCGCCCTGCTGATCCCCTGGATTGCCCTGTGGACGGCCCTGTCCATCAGCCCTGCGTGGGGACCTGCGGCGACGCTCATCGCCTGCGCCATGACCTGCCTGGCGTTCGTGCGCCACGAACGCACGGTCTATGACGCGCTGTCTCTGGCAAGCGTGCTGTGCCTGGTGGCGGCGTTTCTACTGGGCACGCCGCTCGCCGTGCTGCTGCCCGTGTCGTTCGTGGCGTTTGGGCTGATGTGGCTCGTGTCCGCGCTGTGGTTCGTGCCG
>CACXFF010000209.1 GCA_902766805.1 uncultured Coriobacteriaceae bacterium
AGCAGCGCGTTGAGCTTGGCGCGCGTCGCGGGGTCCAGGCGGTCGCCGATGGTCATGCGCTGGCGCGTGTTGTCGAACTCGATCTGCTCGCGCTCGCGGTCCAGGTCGTAGGCCTCGCGCACGAGGATGTCGCTGGACAGGCGTGTGATGGGCACGCCGCCGATGGTTGCTTGGATCGTGGTGTCGCTGCTGATGACCGTCACGGCCTCGTCGCGCAGGCGCGACTCCACCGCGAGGCGCTCGATGACCTCGTCGGCCTCCTCGCCCGGCGCCGAAAAGATCAGCTGCACGCCGCCCGTCGAGAGGGAGGGACGCTCTGGGTTGCGGTTGCCTCCCCCGTCGAACACGATCACCGCACGGTATTGGCCAGCTGCAAAGGCCGCCACGTCGGCGATGAGCGCCTCGCGGCTGCGCGCATGCACGTCGTTGCCCAGGCGCGTCGGGCCGCTGGGCCCCTCGTCGACCAGGGCCTGGTAGCGCGGCGTGGAGAAGATGACGTTGTAGCCATCCACCACCAGCAGCTCTTTTTTGCGGCGCGCCATTACAGCGGGTCCCCGCCCAGATCGAGGTCGTCGCCGAAGTCGTCGTTCATGATGTCGTCCCAGCCCGGCGCCTTGGGCGCGTTGCCTAGCTCGGCAAACGACGCGGCGGAGGCATCGGGATAGCTCGGCAGCTCACGGACGCGGTCGCCGCCGATGTCCAAGTCGTCCGTATAGTCCTGGCCCCAATTGGCCTGCGTGTCCTGCGGCAGCTCCAGCGGGCGGAAGCGCCCTGTGGCACCTGCGGACGGCAGGTCGGGCGCCGCGTCGCCGCCAATGTCGAACGCATCGCCAAAGGAGTGTTCGACCGCAGGCGGCTCGGGCCCAAAGGAGCGGCGCAGCCACTCGTAGGAGAGCACCGTGGCGGCCTGCGCGACGTTGAGCGACTCGGTGATGCCGCGCTGGGGTAGCTTGCAGAGGAAGTCGCAGCGATCGCGCGTGAGGCGTGTGAGGCCGTCGCCCTCCGAACCCATCACCAACGCGATGCGCCCTTCCAGCGGCGCATCCCAGCAGCTCTGGCTCGCGTGCTCGGTGGCGCCCGCTGCCCAGAAGCCTGCCTCCTTGAGCTCTTCGATGGCCTTGGCGAGGTTGGAGACCTGCGCGATGGGCAGGTGCAGCACCGCGCCGGCCGACGTCTTGTAAGCTCCCACGCCCACACGCGCGGCACGGGCATTGGCCACGATCACGCCAGCAGCGCCCACGACCTCGGCGGAACGCACGATGGCGCCGAAGTTACCCTCGTCCGTCACGTGGTCCAGGATGATGACGAGCGCCGGGCCATCGCCGGCACGCTCGATGATGCGGCGCAGGGACGCGTAGGCAAAAGGCTGGGCCTCCACCACGATGCCCTGGTGCGCGCCATGGCTGGACAGCTTGTCCAGGCGGCTGCGCGGGACCTCCTCCACGCGCACGCCCGCACGCTCGAGACGACGGGCCAGCTCGGCCAACGTCGCGTCGGCCTCGCCGCCGCTCGCCAAAAGCGCCCTGCGCAGCGGGACACGCGCGTCGAGTGCCTCGGCTACCGCGCGGCGCCCCTCGATGAAGTCGGAGCGCTGCGTGGCCGGCTTGCGCGTGCGCACGCTATCCTGCGCGCCACGCCCCGCGCCAGCCTTGCCGCGACCGCGATGCGCGCCGTCCACCTTGCCCGCGCCGCGCCCACGGCCACCAGAGCTCTTGCCATACCTGTTGGCGCCACGGTTGCCGCCCGCCTGTCCGCCGCGGCCCCTGCCCGAAATACGTGCCATGTTGCATCCCATCCCGCGACGGACAGCGCCGCCGCTTGTAAAAAAGCGCCCCAGCCTGCGTGCCAGGGCGCCCTACCGTTGCTAGTCCTTGGTCTTGAGGCGCGGCCCGGTGGCGGTGTCTTCCACCACAAGCCCCAACGCCGCGATGCCGTCGCGGATGGCATCGGCACGGCCCCAGTCCTTGGCCGCACGAGCCTGCTGACGCGCCTCCAGCAGCACGTCGGCCGCCTCGGAGGCATCGGAGCCCTCGTAGCCGGCCTGCTCGGCCGCCAACGTCACGAGCTCTGCCGGCAGTTCCTGCTCGGTCGCGGGACGCACGCTCTCCACGCCCAGCGCGCCACAGAGCTCCACCAGCGTGTCGGCCGCGCGCAGCGCCACCGAGCAGCTGATCTTCTCGCCGACCTTGTCCAGATAGCTGTTGGCCGCGGTGACCAGGCCAAAGACGGCGGCCAAGGCACCTGCGGTGTTGAAGTCGTCGTCCATCTGGCGCACGAACTCGGCGCGCGTCTCGTCCACCTGCGCGCCCAGCTCCTTGGCTGCGGCCTCGTCGATCTCGTTGGGGCCCGACGCCTGCTCGGCAGCCCAGCGCAGGTTGCGCACGGTGCCCTTGAGACGCTCGAGCGTGCCGACGGTGCCCTCCAGGCGCTCGTAAGAGAAGTCCAGCGGCGTGCGGTAGTGGGTCTGCAGCATGAGCAGGCGCACCGCATCGGCCGGGTACTGGTCCAGGACCTCCTTGAGCGTATAGAAGTTGCCCAAGCTCTTGGACATCTTCTCGCCGTCCACGCGCAGCATGCCCGTATGCATCCAATAGTTGGCCAGCGCAGTGTGCCAGCACTGACGCACCTGAGCGGTCTCGTTCTCGTGGTGCGGGAAGACCAGGTCGGCGCCACCGCCGTGGATGTCGATGGGCGTGCCGAGGTAGCGGTTGATCATCGCGCAGCACTCGGTGTGCCAGCCGGGACGGCCGCCGCCCCAGGGGCTCTCCCATGCCGGCTCGCCAGGCTTGGCAGCCTTCCACAGGGCGAAGTCGAGCGGGTCGCGCTTCTCGTCCATCTCGTCCACGCGGCCCGACTCGCCGCTGCGCAGGGAGTCGACGTCGTGGCCGGAGAGCTCGCCGTAGGTGGTGCACTTGCGCACGGCGAAGTACACGTCGCCCGACGGCGTGGCGTAAGCCGCGTCCTGGTCGATGAGACTGGAGATCATGTTCTGCATCGCACCGATCTCGCGCGTGGCGCGCGGGCGGATGTCCGGGTCGGCAACGCCCAGGCGGTGCATCTGCTCGA
>CACXFF010000210.1 GCA_902766805.1 uncultured Coriobacteriaceae bacterium
GGCTCACCAGTTGGCCTTGGCTTCGCTAGTTGGCCTGGGGTCTGCTAGTTGGTCTGGGGTGGCGAACTTGTGCCAGCCACACCTTCGCCACTCCTTGTTACCCCAGAGCCCTCGGCTCTATGGTAACAACCGCTCCGACGACCCCCTTGGTACCAACAAGACCACGTCTATTTGGTGCCAAACCTATGGTGGCCTCGACCCTTGCGTCTGTCGAACGCGAACGTGTACTTTGGCTTTGTTGGCACCTGCTTCGGCAAGGGTCTGCGGGCGGTTTCGCCGATTACCGTTGCTTTATGCCAAGGATGTGGTCCTGCTGGCGCAAACGCCAGCAGCCTGGGTTGAAAGTAGCATCAGCGCTACCATTTCGAGTGTTGTTGGCTACAAACCCGAATCACCCCGTTGCCGTCTCGCATATTGCTTGGGAGCCTGCGACTCTGCGGCAGCGCCCCCTCAAGGCGCTTAGGGCTCACCGCCAACGCCATACGACAACGCCCATCAGGAGTGCGATCAACATGTCTGAGAACGAACTGTACGCCGAGCGGTCGCTCGTGATGTATAAGCTGTGCTTTGCCACGCGAGCGAAGAAGGACGTCGCGCTCTGGTCGCAAGACGTGATGGGGAGGAGCGCCACGGCCCACTTCCGGGAGTTCTGCGAGGAGAGCGAGGGCAGGATCGTCAGCATCCCCAGGACCGAGAAGTTCATCGTCGTCATCAGGAGCAGCGACGAGCGCCGCGGCGTCCTTGCCCAGTGCCGCTCGGGCAAGGCCGGCGAAGAGGGACAGGTCGTCAACACGGCCACGTCCGAGGTAGAGCACCAGTACGGGAGGGCCAGCGCCCCCATGTTCCAGTCGCGCGTGTACCTCTGGCTTCCGCCGTACAAGGCGAAGTATGCCCTGGCCTGCGTGGAGCACGTGAACGGCGCGGCAGGCGACACGGTGTTGCTCAAGGGCTTCGAGAAGCACCTTCTCGGCAAGGATGTCGTCGTGCAGCGAGAGCAGGTCATGATCGCGGAGGCCATGAACGAGCTGGCGTCCCTCGAGCGCATAGAATACCGTTCCTATCTCAATGGCCCAGACTTAGAAGACAACGTGCGGGGCGCCCCGCGCGGCTCGGACTACCTGAGCATCACGCTCAAGCACGGACGCGCGAACCCCTTCCCCTGGGACTGGCTGTCGAGCATCCGGCAGGACAGGCGCTGCGTCAGGGAGATGTTTGGCATGGCGGGGGACCTGGTGGACCCCGACAACCCGAACGCGAGCCTGCACGTCACCGTCAAGGACCACAACGGCGCGCAGAAGACCTTCGCCGTGGGCGAGTCGCTCGACTTCCCGCTGCGCGAGGTGCTCAATCCCTACGGGTCCCCGCCGCTGTTGGACGGCGAGTTCGTCAGCAGGTGCGCGGAGCTGTGCGAGGATGCCGCGGGCCGCATGGGCAGGGAAGCCTAGAAAGGGGAGTCGTCATGGGCAAGTCTTCCCTCTGGGGGATCTTCACGTCCTACGTCGGCACGCTGAGGGACGACGGAAGGAAACGCGCGAGGGGCGTCGATGTCGTGGTGCATCTGGTGCTTCCGGTCGTGGTCGCTGTCGGGTACGTCGCCTGCAGGGAGCTCAAGCTCGTCTCCGAGCCTGCTTGCGGCATCGTGGACAGGGCGGTCACGCTGGTGTCCATCTTCTCGGCGTTCCTGTGCGGCGCGGCCATCATGGTCTTCCAGCTCAGGGCGGACCTGGCGACGTCGAAGCCGGGCGGGGGCGTGACGGGCAAGGAGCTGCTGCTCGTGGACGAGCTGTACAAGGACATGCTCTGGGCCATCGTCGCGGGGTTCGGCTGCGCGGCGCTGTTCACGCTGCAAGGGGTGGTCGGGCCCATTTGGAAGCCGGCCGGCTGGGCTGCGGAGGCGCTCGCGGTCGCGCTGCTTCTGAACTTCTGCCTGGTGGTGTGCATGTGCCTCAAACGCATGCTGTTCGTGTACGAGAATATCGTGAGCTACTGGTCTGCTGACACGGACGCCTGATGCCGTCTGGGGCTGGGGATTTCCGTCGCGGACGGCGATCTCCGTGCGCCTCGTTTCTGCGGGGCTCTGGGTTCGGATCGGGCTTTCGGTGGAGTCGACGAGCGGGCGAAGGTCGCCCGGAGCTGCGGCCTCCGGTGCTCGGACGGCGATGCGTGCCGTCGGTCACCACGGGCGGCGGCTCTGGAAGCGGCTCCA
>CACXFF010000211.1 GCA_902766805.1 uncultured Coriobacteriaceae bacterium
ACCTATGTAGCGTAGCGTATCGCGGCCGCCCCGTCCGAGACGGCGGCCAACGGAGGCCCGACGGCCCAAACCGCGCGCAGGCCCGGGCCCCGCCAGCGCCGCTGCGCACAGCAGCACCGCTGCGCACAGCAGCGCGGGCACGGAGGACGCATCCCCCGTGCCCGCGTCGTCACGCGTCCGCGTCGTCGCTACCGTCGTCCGGCCGCTCTTTGGGCAGGCGGCCATAGCGCTTGAGCGCATCGCGCAAGATCCACTCCACCTGGCCGTTGGCCGAGCGCATCTCGTCGGCAGCCCAACGCTCTACGGCCGCCCACACCTTCGAGTCTATGCGCAAAGGGTACTGTTTGCGTTTCGCCATGGCTCGCTCCCCGCCGTCGTGGCGCCCAGGCCCACCGGACACCGCATGGACGACCTTCCTAGTACAGGCTTCCCGTGTTCAGCACCGGCTGGGCATCGGAGTCGCCGCACAGGACCACCATGAGGTTGGAGGCCATCTGCGCCTTGCGCTCGTCGTCAAGCTCGATGTTGCCGCCCTCGGCGAGCATCTCCACTGCCATGTCCACCATGGAGACCGCGCCCTCCACGATCTTTTTGCGCGCGGCGATCACGGCCTCGGCCTGCTGACGGCGCAGCATGGCCTGGGCGATCTCCTGCGCGTAGGCCAGGTGGGTGAGACGCGCGTCGTCGACCTCCACGCCGGCCACGGCCAGCTTGCGGGAGAGCTCGCTCTTGAGCGCCTCGGAGACCTCCTCGATGTTGGTACGAAGGGTGATGGTGTTGGCGTTTTCGTCGTCATCGGCCATGTGGTCGTAGGCGTAGAGCGAGGCCACGTGGCGCAGGGCCGTCTCGGTCACCATGCTCACGTACGACTCGTAGTCGTCCACGTCGAACAGCGCCTTGGCCGTGTCCGCCACGCGCCACACCACGACGGTCGCGATCTCGATGGGGTTGCCCATCTTGTCGTTGACCTTGAGGCGCTCGCCGTTGAGCGTGCGGGCGCGGACGGAGATCTTCGAGCCGTGGGCGTTTTTCTTCTTGCCAAAGGAGAAGTTCATGCCGCCCTCGGAGATCTCGGCCATGCCGCTGTCCGACGAGTTCGAGGTGCCCAGGCCACGGCTGTAGAACGGGTTGGCCCAACGCAGGCCCTCGTCGCGCACGGTGCCCTTGTAGTCGCCGAAGAGCACGCACACGCGCGCCTGCCCCGGCTGCAGCGTGAAGAACCCGTTGGCCAGCACGCTGAACACGAGCCACCCAACGATGCCGGCGATAAGCATGGCGATAGCCCACGGGGGTGTCATCAAGCCGTACTTGTCGGCCTCCGCCAAGCCAATGATGCTGTACACGAAGGCCACGGTGCTCAGCGCAAAACCCGCAAACACCACCAGGAGCATGGCCCAACCGCTCGCCGCATGTGCCTTCTTTTCAACACTCATGTCCGTTCCTTTCACGAACAGCGCGGCCCCACGGGGTCGCTGTGGCGAGGCTTTCTCGCCGACTGATACTATTGTGATATCAGATTGGTCTCTGGTCAAGGAAAATCGGGCGGGCAGCGGGCGGATGGGCGGCCACGCCGAGGCACGGGTGGGCGGGTGCCACTGGACCGGACGGGCGGGCGCCACTGGGACGTGCGGGCGGCCCCCCACTGGACCCGGACGGCCCGAGCGGCACGGGGCGCGTGGACGGCCCGAGCGGCCTGCGGCAAGCCAAAAAACGCCCGGCACGCTCGCGTGGGCGTGCCGGGCGACGATCCACCAAATCCAAGCGTGCGGGCGCTACGACTCCAGCACGGCCTTCAGGAAGGAGCGGGTGCGCTCGTTCTGCGGGTTGCCAAAGACCTGTTCGGGCGCGCCTTCCTCGGCGATAACGCCCTGGTCGATGAACAGCACGCGGTCGGAGACCTGGCGCGCGAAGCCCATCTCGTGCGTGACGACCACCATCGTCATGCCCTCGGCCGCGAGCTGGCGCATGACGTCGAGCACCTCGCCCACCATCTCGGGGTCGAGCGCGGAGGTCGGCTCGTCGAAGAGCATCAAGCCAGGCTTCATCGCGAGGGCGCGGGCGATGGCCACGCGCTGCTTTTGGCCGCCGGAGAGGCTGCGCGGCATGGCGTCGGCCTTGTCGGCCAACCCGACGCGTGCGAGCAGCTCGTGGGCCGTGCGCTCGGCCTCGGCCTTGTCCATCTTTTTGCGCAGGACCGGCGCGATGGTGATGTTGTCCAACACGGAAAGATGCGGGAAGAGGTTGAACTGCTGGAACACCATGCCCACGTCTTCGCGCAGGTCATCGATGTTTTTGGCCTCGGCATCCATGATGTGGCCGTCCACCTTGATGGTGCCGCCCGTGGGCTCCTCGAGGCAGTTGATGCAGCGCAGGAACGTGGACTTGCCCGAGCCAGAAGGCCCGATGACGCACACGACCTCACCGGTCTGGATGTCGCAGTCGATGCCGCGCAGCACTTCGTTCTCGCCGAAGTACTTGTGCAGGCCGCGGATCTCGACCTTGGGCGTGGGGGCGGCGGTGGCGACGGGTGCGGCGGCGGTGGCCCCGATGGCCTCGGTCAACGTCGTATCGGCAGGAACGTTAGTCATCGAGCGACACCTTCTTCTCCACCACGCGCGCAAGCATCGTGAGCGCGTAGATCACGATAAAGTACATCACGCCCACGATGATCCACATCTCGAAGGCGCGGTAGTTGCGCGCGATGATCGTCTGGCCCATGCGGGTGAGCTCGGCCAGGCCGATGACGCAGATAATGGACGTGTCCTTGATGGTGATGCACCACTGGTTGACCACCGACGGGATGCAGATGCGGATGGCCTGCGGCAAGATGATGCGCCAGGTGGTCTGCCTGGCAGAAAGGCCCAACGAGCGCGCGGCCTCGTATTGGCCCGGGTCGACTGCCTGGATGCCGCCGCGGAAAATCTCGCTCAGGTAGCCGCCAGCGTTGAGCGACAGGGCGATGACGCCCGCGGTGAAGGCGCTCATGCGGATGTTGAGCACGCCCGTGATGCCAAAGTAGATGAAGAACGCCTGCACCAACAGCGGGGTGCCGCGGATGATGGCGACGTAGGCGCCGTTGAGGAAGCGCAGGACCGGGTTCTTGCTCATGCCGGCGAGCGAGGCGAGGATGCCCAGCACCATGGCGATGAGCAACGAGAC
>CACXFF010000212.1 GCA_902766805.1 uncultured Coriobacteriaceae bacterium
GCGACGGCATCGGCGGCGCCACGGGCAGCTCCAAGGCCCACAAGGTGGAGAGCCTCGAGAGCTGTGGCGCCGAGGTGCAGAAGGGCAACGCGCCCGTGGAGCGCAAGCTCCAGCGTCTCTTCCGGCGCGAGGACGCGTGCCGTCTCATCAAGCGCTGCAACGATTTCGGCGCCGGCGGCGTCTCCGTCGCCATCGGCGAGCTAGCGGACGGCCTGCACATCGAGCTCGACCGCGTTCCCAAGAAATACGAAGGCCTCGACGGTACCGAGCTGGCCATCTCCGAGTCCCAGGAGCGCATGGCCGTGGCGCTGGCGCCCGAGGACGTGGACGAGTTCCTGGGCTACGCCCGTGAGGAGAACCTCGAGGCCACGGTGGTGGCGCAGGTCACGGCCGAGCCGCGCCTGCGCATGGTGTGGCAGGGGGAGACCATCGTGGACGTGAGCCGCGCCTTCCTCAACTCCAACGGCGCCGCCAAATACCAAGACGTCCACGTGCCGCGCCAAGGGACCTACGCGCCGCACTGGGAAGGCGACGGCTTCGGCGCTCAGCTGCGCTCGCTGCTGAGCGACCTCAACGTGGCGTCTCAGAAGGGCCTCTCCGAGCGCTTCGACTCCACCATTGGCGCCGGCACCGTGCTCATGCCCTGGGGCGGCTCCCAGCAGCTCACCGAGCCCATGGCGATGGTGGCCAAGCTGCCGGTGTTGGGGGAGACCACGACCTGCTCGGGCATGGCCTGGGGCTTCAACCCCTACCTGTCCGCCGCCAACCAGGTGACGGGCGCCTACCTCGCCGTGGTGGAGAGCGTATGCAAGCTCGTGGCCGCGGGATTTGCCCGCGAGGACGCCTATCTCACCTTCCAGGAGTACTTCGAGCGCCTGCGCGCCGAACCCGAGCGTTGGGGCAAGCCCGTGGCGTCGGTTTTGGGCGCGCTGTCCGCGCAGCTCGACCTCGGCGTGGGCTCCATCGGCGGCAAGGACTCCATGTCGGGCAGCTTCGAGGACCTGGACGTGCCGCCCACGCTCGTGAGCTTCGCGACGGCGCTCGGCCCCGTGGGCCGCGTGACCTCGCCCGAGTTCAAGGGGGCGGGCCACCGCGTGGTCAGCGTCGTGCCCGTCTACGCCGACGACGGCATCACGCCGCAGGCCGATGCCCTGCGCGAGACGCTCGGGGCCGTGCAGGAGCTCATCGGCTCCGGCGCAGCGCTCGCCGTCTCCACCCCGGGCTACGGTGGACCTGCCGAGGCGCTCTTCAAGATGTGCCTGGGCAACCGCATCGGCGTGGAAGTGACCGACACGTTCACGGCCGAGAGCCTGCTGGGGCTGGCATACGGCAGCTTCATCGTGGAGCTGGCCGACGATGCGGCGTTGCCGCAGACCTCGAGCGCGGTGGCCATTGGGCTTTTGGGCTTCACCACCCAGGACTACCGCTTCGTGGCCTGCGGAGAGGACCTCGCGCTCGACGAGCTGCAGGAGCTCTGGGAGCACCCCCTCGAGGGCGTCTTCCCGTACCGCGGCGCCGGCGAGCAGGTGGAGGCCCCGAGCTTCCGCGTGGCAGAGCGCGGCATCACGCGCCCCGCGCCGCTCATCCACACGCCCAGGCCCCGCGTGGTCATCCCGGTCTTCCCGGGCAACAACTGCGAGTACGACTCCGCGCGTGCCTTCGAGCGCGCCGGTGCGCAGGCGCAGGTTCTGGTCATCAACAACCTCACGCCGCAGGCCGTCGCCGAGTCGACGCAGCGCTTGGTGGACGAGATCCGCGCCAGCCAGATCGTCATGATCCCCGGCGGCTTCTCGGGCGGCGACGAGCCCGATGGCTCGGCCAAGTTCATCACGAGCTTCTTCCGCAACCCCGCGGTCACCGAAGCCGTACGCGACCTGCTGCAGGCCCGTGACGGCCTCATGTTGGGCATCTGCAACGGCTTCCAGGCGCTCGTCAAGCTCGGCTTGGTGCCCTTCGGCGACGTGCGTGAGATGGACGAGAGCTGCCCCACGCTCACGTTCAACCGCATTGGCCGCCACCAGAGCCGTCTGGTCCGCACGCGTGTGGCCTCCGACCTCTCGCCGTGGCTCTCGCGCTGTGCCGTGGATGACGTGCACAGCATCGCCATCAGCCATGGCGAGGGACGTTTCGTGGCCAGCCCCGAGCTGCTGTCCCAGCTCGCGGAGCACGGGCAGATAGCCACGCAGTACGTGGACGAGCAGGGCGTCCCCTCGCTGGACCTCGCCGTGAACCCGAACGGCTCCGCCTGGGCTATCGAGGGCATCACGAGCCCAGACGGACGCGTCTTGGGCAAGATGGGGCACACCGAGCGCTACAGCGCGGGCTGCTTCGCCAACGTGCCCGGCAACCCCTACCAGCCGCTCTTCGAAGGGGGCGTCGCCTACTTCGCCTAAGCCCTCGTTGGCATCTTTCTCCCTAAAACAAAGCTGCCACCCTCAATTTGCACTTGAGGGTGGCAGCTTTTTCTCAGAGAGAAGGATGCCAAAGGGCTAGTCGGCCTCCGTGGAGAGCAGGATGCGGTCATTGGACAGCTGCTTGCCGGCCACCTGGGCGAACTGCTGCAGCAGGTCGTCCACGTGCATACCCGCGCGCTTCTCGCCGCTCACGTCGAGCACGATGCGGCCGGAATCCATCATGAGCGTGCGGTTGCCCATGTCCAGGGCCTGGTTCATGTTGTGCGTGACCATGAGGCAGGTGATGTGTTGCC
>CACXFF010000213.1 GCA_902766805.1 uncultured Coriobacteriaceae bacterium
CCGGCGAGCTTCATGAGCGCGCCCAGGTCCACGCCGCTTGCGCTTGCGGCCTGCTGCTGGACGGCTGGTTGGCTGCTCGACCCAAAGAGCGAATTGACCATGCTGTGCACCGATCCGCCGTTGGCGGTGAGCAGGCCAGCGGCCAGGCCGGCCAAGCCACTCATGTCAGCCGTCTTGCCGCCCGCCATGCCGGCCATGGCGGTGACCACCTGGCTCATGTCCTCCTGCGACAGCCGCTCGTCGGCGCCGGTCGCCTGCTGCGTGGTGGAGTAGGGGTGGTCCAGGAACTGGGTGAGCATCTGCGGGTTGCTCCCGAGGAAGCCCATGAGGGTCTTTGCGATGTCGACGTTGGCCATGATCGTCCCTTCCGTGTGCTTGTCGTGTCGTGCGGCCCGTTGGGCGCTGCGTGTCTCGGTGCCTCAGCCCAGCTTGCCGGCCTCCAGCAGGTCGCGCACCTCTGTGAGGTCCTTGCAGATGACGGTTGCCTTGTCACGCATCTCGTCGTCGGGTGGCACCACGCTTGGCACCATGACCGTGACGAAGCCGCCCGCGGCGCCCGCGCGCACGCCGTTGAAGCTGTCCTCGAGCACCAGCGTGTGGGCGGGGTCAGCCCCGATCTTGTCGGCGGCGATCAGGAACACGTCGGGGGCGGGCTTGGAGTTCTTCACCTCGGCTCCCGTGACGAGTGCAGCGAACTGATCGCGCATGCCGTGGGCGTCCAGGTGGTGCGTGATGAGCGTCATGTCGCTCGAGCTCGCCACCGCGCAGGGCACGTCGTGGGCGCCGAGCCAGGCCATGAGCTCGTCGAGGCCAGGGCATTTGGGCACTACGGCGCTCATGAAGGTCTCATGGGCGAGCTGTTTCGTCTCTTCCCATACCTGCTCGGCGTCCAGGTCGTCGCCGTACCATTCGCGCAGCTTGGCGGCCATGACCGCGCCGGTGCAGCCCGCGGTGGCCAGGCCTTGTTCGGGGATGTACTCGATGCCGCGACGCGAGAGCACGGGCGCCCAGAAGGTCTGCCACATGCGTTCGGTGTCGAACATCAGGCCGTCCATGTCAAAAATCGCACCTTGAATCATCTCTGCCTCCCCTGGCTCGAACTGCTGCGGTGGACCGTGCAGGCATCGCTTTTGTTTCCGATGCTTCCCTGCGGCCTCCTTTGCACTATGCTTAACTCTAGCATCCGCGCGGGGCAGGTCCTGCGCGGCCGTGGAACGGAAGGGCAAGGCGTGCCGCGAACGGCACAGGGAAGGAGCTGTCATGGCAGAAGAGAAGAAGGGCCTCATCGAGGAGTTCAAGGAGTTCATCTCCCGCGGTAACGTCATGGACATGGCCGTCGGTGTCATCATCGGCGGCGCCTTCACGGGCATCGTCACCTCGCTGACCGACGACATCATCAACCCGCTCATCACGCTCATCACGGGCGGCAATGGCACGGAGATCGGCGGCCTGAACTTCAACGGTGTGGACGTGGGCAAGTTCCTGTCCGCGGTCATCAACTTCCTCATCGTCGCCGCGTGCGTGTTCGCCATCGTCAAGTCCGTGAATGCCTTCCAGAACGCCACGGCCAAAGCCGCCGCTCTGGCCGCCGCCAAGGTCATGAAGAAGGAAGAGGAGGAGGCCGCTGCCGCCGAGGCCGCCGCCCCCACCTGCCCGCACTGCCTGGAGGAGGTCAAGGAGGGCGCCACGCGTTGCCCGCACTGCACCGGTGAGATCCCGGGCGGCGCGCACGCTGCGTAAGCTGCCTGCCCTTGTGGGCAGTTCTTGATATGCATCCATGACGGCGGTCCCTGGCGGGGCCGCCGTTTTGGTTTGGGCGCAGGGCTGCGACCTTCCGCAGATTCACGTGTGCCGCAGGCGGAGACGGGAGCAGGCGCGCACGCCGCGGGTTGCGCCCACGCGTATAACCAAAGGGTGGCTACAGGGACGGTGCGTCGCCTGCGCGCCGACCGCGCAGAGAAGGAGAGAGCTATGGAGAAGTACCTCGTCTTGGACATCGGCGGCACGTTCGTGAAGTACGCGATCATGGACCGCGAGGGGCAGTTCCTCACGCAGGGCAAGGTGCCCGCCAACACGGGCTCGGAGGCCGAGATGCTCGCCTCGCTCGAGGAGCTGCACAAGGTCGTCGGCGACGACTATGAGGGCGTGGCCATCTCCATGCCGGGACGCATCGACACGGACAAGGGTTGGGCATACACCGGTGGCGCCTTCACGTGGTTGCACGACTATCCCGCGGCGGAGAAGTACGGGGCGATCTTTGGCAAGCCCTGCACCATCGCCAATGACGGCAAGTGTGCGGCCATCGCTGAGAGCTGGAGCGGCGCGCTGGCCGACGTGGACTCCGGCGCGGTGCTGGTGCTGGGTACGGGCATCGGCGGCGGCATCGTGCTCAACAAGCAGGTCTGGATGGGCTGCTCGGGCGGCGCGGGCGAGCTGTCGTGGCTCATCACGGACTACGACATCCTGCACGACCCCAACGGCAAGCTGACAAACGCCATGTGGACGGGCACCATCTCGGCACACTCCATCTCCAAAGCGTTTGCCCAGCGCAAGGGGCTCGATGCCGCTGACGGCGTGATGCTGTTCGACGCCTACGAGGCTGGCGACGAGGATGCCAAGGCAGTGCTCGACCACTATGCCAAATGGGCCGCTTCGGGCATCGTGAACATGCAGAGCGTGCTCGACCTGCAGCGCTATGCCATCGGCGGCGGCATCTCCGCGCGCCCGGAGGCCACCGAGCTCGTGCGCGACGCCGTGAACTCCATCTTTGATCGCATTCCCGGCCTGCCGTTCTCGCGTCCCGAGGTTGTGACCTGTCGCTTTGGCAACGAGGCCAACCTCATCGGCGCGCTGGCCTTCCACCTGCGCGCCTAACGACGAAGGGTGGCGAACGTGTACCTGGTACATCTTCGCCGCCCTCAACCTGTGCTTGAAGGCGGTGGACTTGTGCCAAGTGCAAGTCCACCGCCTTTTTTTGCGTGCGGGGCTAGTACTCGTAGACGAACAGCCCGCTGGCGGGCTTGGGGTCGAAATAGGTGCTCTTGGGCGGCATGAGCTCACCGGCGTCGCACACTTCCATCACCTGCTCCAC
>CACXFF010000214.1 GCA_902766805.1 uncultured Coriobacteriaceae bacterium
ACTCCGAGCGGCAGCTGACGGAGCGCCTCGCGCGAGACGGCTATTGGGACAAGCCCGTGCGCGCCATCGTCGAGCACGCCTCTCGCCTGCGCCTGGTGGACGACGCCCGCTTCGCCGACGTGTTCATACGCTCCAAGATGGGGGCCGGCTGGGGACTGGCGCGCATAGAGCGCGAGCTCAGGCAGCGCGGCATCGAGCCCGACGCGTTGGCAGGCTGGCCGGAGCAGTACCAGGAGACGCCCGAGCTGGAGCGTGCGCTCGCGCTCGCCTCACGGCGCCGGCTCACGGGCAAGGACCCCTATGCCAAGCTCGTGCGCTTCCTGTGCGGCAGGGGTTTCTCGGCATCGGTCGCCCACGAGGTCGCGCAGCGCTTGGCGCACGATGCGGAGGAGCAATGGCGGGCATCGTAGCGCGACGCTGACGGCGTAGCTTACGTGTGGTCGCGGCCTACACCCTAGGAATAAATCAAGTTTCATGCTAGGGTATCTCTGTCACTTGATGGCACATCACGCCTGCCGTCTCAGGCAGGCTTCTTCCATAGCATCTTGTCCGTATGTCCTCGAAGAGTTCTGCCAAGCACTATCCAGAGCGCGAAGGCCCTTGGGTGACGGGTTCCCCTGCCGCATGGCAGGGGATTCCTGAACGAACGCTGTCACGTATCACTTCAAGGGAGCAGACATGGAATGGATTATTGCGATTGGAGGCGTTGGCGTTGGCGCGGTTGCGTCCTTCCTCATCCTGAGGAACCAGGCGTCCACCAACACCGCCGCAGCCAAGCAGACGGTGAGCGACGCCCAGGCAGAGGCCGCGCGCATCGAGGCGGACGCCCGTCGTGAGGCAGACGCCACGCGCAAGGAGGCCCTCATCTCCGCCAAGGAGGAGGTCCTGCAGCTGCGCTCCGCCTACGAGAAGGAAGAGAAGCAGCGCAAGGGCGAGATAAGCCGCATGGAGAATCGCATCCTGCAGCGCGAGGAGTCCCTGGACAAGCGCAACAGCGCGCTCGACGCCCGTGAGCACAAGCTCTCGAGCCAGCAGGGTGACCTCGACCGCCGCCGTCGTGACCTTGAGGACGTGATCGCGCAGCAGTCCACCGAGCTCGAGCGCATCTCCGGCCTCACCCGCGAGGGCGCCCACCAAGAGCTCCTCGACCGCGTGAAGGCCGACGTCGTGCGCGAGGAGGCTCAGATCCTGCGCGAGTCCGAGCAGCGCGTACGCGCCGAGGCGGACAAGACGGCCCGCGAGATCCTCTCGGTCGCCATCCAGCGCTGCGCCGCCGATCAGGCGGGCGAGGTCACGGTGACCACCGTCCACATCCCCTCCGACGACCTCAAGGGCCGCATCATCGGCCGCGAGGGCCGCAACATCCGCACCTTCGAGCAGGTTTCGGGCGTCTCCCTCGTCATCGACGACACGCCCGAGACGGTCATCCTCTCAAGCTTCGACCCCGTCCGCAGGGAGACCGCGCGCGTGGCCTTGGAGAACCTCATCGCCGACGGCCGCATCCACCCGGCTCGCATCGAGGAGATGTACAACAAGGCAGAGACCCTTGTGCGCGAGCGCGTGCGCGAGGCTGGCGAGCAGGCGGCCTTCGACCTAGGCATCCATGACCTGCACCCCGAGCTCATCAACACGCTCGGCGCGCTGCGCTACCGCACGAGCTATGGCCAGAACGTCCTGCAGCACTCCAAGGAGGTCGCGATCCTGTGCGGCCTCATGGCGTCCGAGCTGGGCTTCGACGAGGTCGTGGCCAAGCGCGCCGGTCTGCTGCACGACATTGGCAAGGCCATCGACCACGAGATCGAAGGCCCGCATGCCGTGATCGGCGCCGACCTCGCCCGTCGCTACAACGAGCGTGCGGACATCGTCCATGCCATCGCCGCCCACCATGCCGACATCGAGCCCAACACGGTGCTCGACGTGCTTGTGCAGGCAGCGGACGCCGTGTCGGCCGCCCGCCCAGGCTCGCGCAGGGAATCTGCCGAGACCTACATCAAGCGCCTGGAGAAGCTCGAGGAGATTGCCAACGCCCACGACGGCGTCGAGCGCACCTACGCGATGCAGGCGGGCCGCGAGCTGCACGTGATGGTCGAGCCCAGCAAGATCACCGACCAGCAGGCGACCGTGCTCGCACATGACATCGCCAACCAGATCGAGAACGAGATGGAATACCCCGGTCAGGTGCGCGTCGTGGTCATCCGTGAGTCCCGAGCCGTCGACGTGGCCAAATAGCCATGGACCAGTCATCACTGCTCGGTTTTGTGGCAGAGGTGGCGGGTGATCGCGCGCTCAGGGTAGAAGAGAGCTTTGGTGACGGCTTCGTCCGCCTTCGGGTGGGCGAAGCCGAACGTCGTCAGGCCCAGCACGACATCCGCTGCGTGGAAGACGCCGTCGTTGAGCTGCTGCGCAACGCGCGTGACGCCGCCGCCCGCCAGATTTACGTCGCGACCACCCGCGAGGCAGACACGCGCACGCTGACCGTGCTCGACGACGGCACGGGCATTCCCGCTGCCATGCAGGAGCGCATCTTCGAGGCGCGCGTCACCTCCAAGCTCGACAGCATGCACATGGACAAATGGGGTGTCCACGGGCGCGGCATGGCTCTCTTCTCCATCCGCGAGAACGCCCAGAGCGCTCAGGTCATGGCATCGGGCGAAGGCCTCGGGAGCTCCCTGCGCGTGGTGACTGATGCGCGTGACCTGCCCGAACGCTCCGACCAGTCCACGTGGCCCTCCCTGGGCGCGGCGGACGGGGAAGAAGGGGAGGGGCGCAGGCTCACCGGCCCCCACAACATCTGCCGGACCTGCTGCGAGTTCGCACTCGAAGAGCAGCGCGGCTGCGAGCTGTGGCTTGGCTCTCCAGCCGAGATCATCGCCACCGCACGGCGCCATGCGCGTCACAGCGTTTCGACCACCGACCTGCTTTTCTCCGATGACCTCTCGGCCGTGCCCATCGTGGAGCGCCTGCGTTTCGCCTCGAGCGCCCAGCAGCTCATGGAGCTTGCCGCGAACCTGGGGCTCACGATCTCCGAGCGCACCGCTCATCGCATCCTCGCAGGTCAGATCAAGCCGCTGCGCAGCGTACGCGCGCGGCTGCTGCACCTCGCCACGCCTTCCCAAGAGCCGCAGGAAATCGACCTGTACAGGGACAGGCGTGGCCTCAAGCTCGACGCGCGTGACGTGGATGAGTTCTCACGCAGCATGGAGCGCGACTTCGAGCTGCTCGCCAGCAAGTACTACCTCGAGCTGGCAGCCCAGCCGCGCGTACGCGTCTCTGGTTCGCACATAACCGTGACGTTCGAGGTGAGCAAGCTCGATTAGCCCCGTATATGCTCACGTGAGCCCCAGAGGAAGCCTTGACCCAAGATATTGTGGTTCTCATGAGGCATATCCCCCAGCATATTTGTCTTTTCTCATTCCAGAAGACCTTCATATGCCTTATAGTGGACTGAATATGCGCCCAAGAACACAATTCCGCTCATGCGGAGCCGCTTAATCGCAACAGGAGCACAGCTATGGACTACCTGAAGGTCTCGAGCAAATCGTCACCCGCCTCCGTCGCAGGCGCCATTGCCGGCATGGTCAAGGACAACGTGCCCGTCAACATCCAGTGCGTCGGCGCCGGCGCCGTCAACCAGGCCATCAAGGCCGTCGCCATCTCGCGCGGCTTCCTGATCCCGACGGGTTACGACATCTCCTGCGCTCCCACCTTCTCCGACATAGAGATAGACGGAGAGGCCCGTACCGCGATTCGCATCGCCATCTACGTCCACCGCCTCTCTCCGACCTCCGCAGCCTCACAGGAAGGCAACGCCGCGTATGCGTGATTCCATGACCAGCATTCCCCAGCCGCCCGAGAGCCAGGCGCTCGTCGGCAAGACCTATCACGTGCTAGTCTTTGGCTGCCAGATGAATCTTCACGATGCCGAGCGCGTGAGCGGCCTCCTGTCGTCACGAGGCTGCATAGAGGTCTCGACGCCCGATGAGGCCGATATCGTCGTCTTCATGACCTGCTGCGTGCGCGAAAAAGCCAACACCCGCCTCTACGGTCAGCTTTCGGCCATGGTGAGCGCCCCGACGCCGCCGTGCGGACGCCGGATCGTATGCGTGGGCGGCTGCATAGCCCAGACCGAGGGCGATGCCATCCGCGCACACGCCCCCAACGTCGACGGCGTTTTCGGCACCGCGGCGCTGGCAAGCCTGCCCGACCTCATCATCTCCGCGCTGGGCCAGGACGCCAAGCGCAAGCACGGGCCGCTC
>CACXFF010000215.1 GCA_902766805.1 uncultured Coriobacteriaceae bacterium
GCGGACACGCATGCCGCGGGCGGCAAGTACGTCTTCATCAGCGACAACCTGCCCTACGACGTGGCCCGCTACCAGGACGCCGACGCCCTGCTGCTCGCCTACATGGGCACGGGCACCGAGCTCGATCCCACGGAGCGCGGCTCGGCCAACGTAGGCGCCATCAATGCCAACGTGATCGCGGCCATCCAGGCGGTCTTTGGCAACGTCGAGCTGCAGGGCAAGTTGCCTGTGGTCGTGCCGCAGATCGTCGAGGCGGCCGACGGCACGCTCTCCTACAGCAGCGAGCCGCTCTACCAGCGCGGCTTTGGCATGGGCCTGCGCGAGGGTTGGGTCCAGGCGTCCGACGGCGCTTGGCGCTACTATCGTGACAACGAGGCCGTCAAGGGCTGGTTCGCCGATCCGGAGACGGGCCTGTGGTACCACTTCGGCGAGACCGGCGCGATGGATGCCGATTGGTTCCAGGACACCGACGGCTGCTGGTACTACCTGAATGGCGCGCATGACGGCAGCTACGGCGCCATGAAGACCGGTTGGGTCAAGCCGGGCGCGCACTGGTACTACCTGAGCGAGGCCACCGGTGGTCCGAAGGGCGCCATGATGACCGGTTGGCAGCAGGTCGGTGGCTTCTGGTACTATCTGTACCCGCAGGCAGGTGCGCCGCAGGGTGCCTGCGCCATCGACACCGTCACGCCCGACGGCTACCGCGTGGACGCCAGCGGCCGTTGGGTCGCCTAGGCGCGACGAGCCTTGGCTTGATTGGCCTGTCGCATACGACACTCAGCATGTAGCGGGCAGGGCCCTCGTCACTCGCAGGCGAGGGCCCTGCCTTAAGTCATCTCACGAGAAAGGCGGTCCCCATGGACCATCACATGCAAGACGACGTGCTCGTCATCGAGCTTTCCGGGCGCGTCGACACCAACAATGCGGACGATACACTTCACGAGGTGGAAGGCATCATCGAGAGCACGGGTGCACACAAGGTCGAGCTCGATTGCGCGGGGCTGTCCTACATCTCCAGCGCAGGCCTGCGCGTGATTGTCAAGTTGCTCAAGAGCCTGGACGAGCTGCGCGTCACGAACGCTTCGCCGGAGGTGTACGAGATCTTTTCCATGACGGGCTTCACCCTCATGATGGACGTGCGCCGTGCCCTGCGCAGCCTGTCGGTCGAGGGCCTCGAGCTGCTCGGCTCGGGCGCCAACGGCAGCGTATATCGTCTCGCGCCCGACGAGATGGTCAAGGCGTTCCGTCCGGGCATCTCGCTCGAGACGATTGAGGCCGAGCGCGAGGCCTCGCGCGCCGCGTTCACGTTGGGCATCCCGTGCGCGATCGCCTTCGACACAGTGCGCGTGGGGGAGGGCTATGGAACCGTCTACGAGATGCTGAACGCCGCGACGATTACGGAACGCATCTGCGCGGATCCCAGCTCGGTGGATGAATATGCCCACCGCTCGGCCGAGCTGCTCCTAGAGCTGCACGCGCTTGAGGTGCCCGACGGCGTTCTGCAGTCTGCAGCCCTGCCCTATTACCGCGTGCTCGACAAGGTGGCGAGTGATTTCAGCGCCGACGAGCTCGACCTGATGCGTTCGGCCTACGACGCCATCCCGCCCATGAACCGTTTCGTGCACAACGACTACCACACGCGCAACATCATGGAGTCCAATGGCGAACTCATGCTCATTGACCTCGGTGAGTCGGGTGCGGGCAACCCGCTCTTTGACCTGCTGCACTCCTGTTTGGTCTTCCAGCTCATAGGTACTGGCGGCGGGCAGACGCATAGCGATGATGAGACCAGCTTCATTGGCATCAGTTACGGTGAGCTGCGGCGCTTCTGGGATGCCTTTACCGCGACCTACTGCGGCGATCGGGGTCGTGCCAAACGTCTGTGCGAGCTGCTCCTGCCCTTTGCGAAGCTCACCTACTTCGTCGTGTCGATGGCACACCCGCGCCTGCCGCTCAGCATGCATGAGATCTATGCCGGCCAGGTGCGCGATGAGGTGCTGCCGCACATCGACGAGATGCGGGCGAGCGTGGACGAGCTGCTCACGTTCATCCCTCAGGCTGCGCATTAGTTACGGGAATTAACCGTTGTCGGAATTCGTGCGCATCGCGAGATGATCGCCACGTAGAATGGGGCGCAATATCGCTTCCGACCTA
>CACXFF010000216.1 GCA_902766805.1 uncultured Coriobacteriaceae bacterium
GAAATAGATCTGGCGGTCGATGTCGGACAGCGGGGTGCCCACGGCTGCGCCGGCGGGGCTCACGTGCTTGAACGACGCGGCACAGGGCTGCCCGGTAGCCTCCTTGAGCTCGCGAACGAGCTGCCAGGAGTTGAGGGCGTCCAGGAAGTTGATGAAGCCGGGCTTGCCCTGCAGAACCTTGATGGGCAGGTCAGAGCCGTCCTTCATGAAGATGCGGGAGGGCTTTTGGTTGGGGTTCATGCCGTACTTGAGCTCGAGCTCGTTCATGGTGGTCTCCTTGCGCGTGGGTGAGGACGGGTGCGGGCTAGTCGCCCAGGTGCTTGTTGAAGATGGACACCTCGCCGGCGACATTGCAGTACAGCGAGATCTTGTTGTCAGCGTTGAGCGCATCCCAAACCTCACGCGGGCTGGGCAGCGTGACCTCGACGGGCTCGCCCGTGAAGGTGGGCAGCGGGTTGCCGTCGCCGTCATAGGTGGACAGGAAGTAGCCCACGCCCTCGTCGGCTCCCTCGTAGCAGAAGAACTCGCGCAGGCAGCGGCCGTTGTCCTGGTGCTTGAGGATGGACAGCTCGAAGGAGCCGTCGGCGTGGAGCACCGTGGAGCTGCGCGGGGTGAAGTTCGGCGCGTCCGGCTCGAACTCGCGTTGCATGCAACCAGCACGGAAGTCCTGAGCTTCCACGATGGTGTCGGTCTGGTCGCCGTTGGTGACCACGAGGTCGTCGCCCATCGTGCGCACCGGGTGGTAGATGATCAGGCTCGGGTCTTCCACCAGCGCCGGGTCGTGTGCCTCGGTGCGGATGCCGTCCTCCGTGCGCACAAAGACACGGTTGCGGCTGTTCTGGCTGCGGCCCATGATCCAGTAGTAGACGACGCCCTGGCCCACCACGATGCCGCGACCAGGGTAGGGGTTGTTCTCGAGCAGCTCGATCAGGTCCTTCATACGTGCTTCCTCTCGTGTCCGCGGGCTTGCCTCTGGGCTGGAGCGATGAGCCCCAAAACGCAAAAGGCAAGCCCCCCATACGGGAATGGCTTGCCCAGACGGTCGGCTCTTGTTTTGTGGGGCCACCGTAGACGGCCCCGCGCGCTGCTCCCCCGTGGTTGCCCACGTTATCCGTCAGTCACAGCGCGTTGCGTGCCCGTCTACTGTAGCACGAGCATCCCGTCCAGACGCGCGGGGATGGCAGCCGTCACAGAGTCCAGAAAGCTCACCGCTGCCGAGCACGCCCGGACGTGCGGGATGTCCAATTGGACGAGCGCGGGCCCGACGCCGTGGTCGAGCCCGCGCTACGAGCAGGTCTGGTATGACGCACGTCCTGAGGGTAACGTGCCAAGCGCCCGACTAGAAGCCGCCGCCTCCGCCGCCTCCGCCGAAGCCTCCGCCGCCTCCGCCAGAGAAGCCACCACCGCCGCCACCGCCGGAACTGCTCGAGCTCGAGGCCAGTGCCGAGCTGGAAACGTGGTGGGCGGACTGCATGGTGTCGGACATCATGGAGTAGGGCGCGCGGCCATAGCCATAGTCGTAATACCACCAGTACATGGGCCAAACATCGGGGTCGTTGAACATGTCGGGATAAGCGACCTTGAGGTTCTTGACGACCTTGTCTGCTACGCCGAGCGACGTGGCCATCACGAGCAGACGGTTCCACAGGATGACGTCGTGCGGGACGGCTTCTTTCAGCCGCGTGAAGTCCAGCAGCCACTTGCGCAGGGCCTTGGTCTGCGCCTGGAGCTCAATGGCCTCTTTCGACATCTCGTCACAGGTCCCCACGATCCAACCGCACAACATCCCCGCGCCAATAGTGATGAAGATGGCGAGGATGCCCTCCAGGATGAAGTCGAAGAAGAAGGCCATCACGATGCCGCAGACGAGAGCTATAGCGCAGCAAATCACCATGATGACGACGAACGGCGTCCTGTTGACGTGGTTGTCGGTGTCGTCCACGAAGAAGCGCCGCCTGGACCCCACGTCGGTGACCTTGTCTTCCCAACGCTCCCACGCCTCGCAGTAGTCCTCGTAGTGCTTCTTGGCAACGACCTCGATCTCGTCCATCCACATGGAGAGCTTCCCGCCCTCGGCCGAGAAATGCTTGGTACGCGGAGCAACCTTGCGGAAGAGGAACGCCACCGTGGCACGATCGATGTCGTCGAGCTCGACGGACGTCTCGTACTCCAGGCTCGAGCGCTTGTAACCACCGGATGCGCCCTTTTCCATGGAGGCGTTGTTGAGCGAGACCACGTAGTGGGTCTTGGGCTTCTTGAGGACGTTCGAGGGCACCTCGATGCGTTCCATGCCAATCACGCCCCTGTCGGCCAGGCGCAGGATGGAAGCTGAGAGCTGGTCGACCTGCACATCGCCCCCGTTGTAGACCATGCCCAGCACCGCAGGGTGATCGTCACTCGGCACGTCGCGGAAGTACTCGTCCTGGAACAGGGGGCGGTGCGCCGCACGGAAACGCAGCTTGAAGACGAACGCCGCCACGACGGCTATCACCGGCAGAACGATACCCAAGCCGAGCCCAACGAAACGCATGATGCGGGCCTGATCCCTGCGGGCATTGGCATCGTCGGCCCACTTCTTCTCTTCGGACAGGATGGTCTGGAGACGCTCCCCGCCCGAAGGCTGTACCTGAGAGAGCCATGAGGACGGGAAGGCTATACGCGCCTCGGCGAACTCCTTCGTGCCCACACCAGGCACGTCGTAGTGCACGTGGTCGCTCTCAATCCCCACGCTGGCGTCGAGAGGGCCATGGCCCCAAGCGCGCACGTTCTCCTCGGGGATGAACGTCGTGCCTTCAGGGGCAGGCAGATAGATGTCACAGGTGACGTTGTCGGACGGCATGTCCCAGCCGTCCGCGACGAACTTCCAGTACAGCTCGCCCGTATCCGCCCAAGCCCAAGCGGCATTGTCATAGTGGAACTGCATCCCGATCCACACCTTCACGTTGTCCGAAGGGTGGTAGATCATGACCTTGAGGCGATTGCCATCGTCTGACACGGTGTAGACGCCATCGTCGCCCTTGTTGGCGGACTCCACCTGCTGGAAGGCATGGAAGTTCTCCGAGGAGTCGTAGATGCCCGCGGCGTCGATCACGGCCGTGACATCACGCCCCTGGGCGCTGCCGTACGGCACGTACCAGTACACGCCGTTGTAATGCTCGTTGAACTCGAAGAGACGCGCCTCGTTCACGATGAGGCTGCCGTCGGGCTGGACGTGTGCCTCTATCTGGACCCTATTCACCTCGAGATCGGCAGCCAGCGCACGGCGCGGGAAGAACGTCAGCGCGAGCAGCACAGCGCCGAGCGCAATCAGCGCGACCGACACGAGCCGGGAAAGCCGGGGCCTGCTATGGGCGAGCATGGGTGCCTCCTCACATCGACCTACGCATCCATCATACCCGCTCCACGAGCGCAGAGGCACTGAAACCACCGAACAACCGTTCGCCGATTGGTCATTTTGGTCGATATGGTCAATCTTTGGCTGTTTACGCAGGCACTTCACTCATAGAAGCGTCAAGTACCCCTCTGGGTCAACGGTTTATCGAAAATTTGTTCGATAGTATGTGTTACCGTGGACACCAACAGAAGCGACGCCTGCGACCGTGCGGGCACGGAGGAGGAGAGATGCGAGGAGAGCGGCACCACAC
>CACXFF010000217.1 GCA_902766805.1 uncultured Coriobacteriaceae bacterium
CGCCTGCCCGACGAGATCGTGGACCGCGAGGTCGCGACCATCCTGGAGATTTCCCAGGGCACCGATCCCGAGCCGCGCATCGAGCTGGTCTGCAACCAGCGCGTGAAGGACGTGGCCGCACTCTTGGAGCAGGGCTATGACGCCGTGCTCGTCACCGTGGGCACCTTCCAGGGCAACGTCCTGCCCATGAAGGGTCACGACCTGGCCAACGTCTACGTCAACACCGAGTTCCTCAAGGCCGCGCGCGAGGGCAACCCGCAGCCCGTCGAGGGTGGCCGCGTGGTGGTGCTGGGCGGCGGCAACGTAGCCTACGACTGCGCACGCACCGCGGTACGCCTGGGCGCCGCCAGCGTCGACGTCGCGTGCCTGGAAGCCGAAGCCGTGATGACCTCCACCCCCGAGGAGCGCGAGGAGGCCGCGGAGGAGGGCATCGTCCTGCACGACGCTTACGCCTTCACCTCCATCAACGACGACGGCAACGGCAAGGTCGGTTCCATGACGATCCACAAGATCGCCAAGTTCTACTTCGACGAGAACCACCGTGCGGTCACCGAGCTGGTCGACGGCGGCGAGCTCACGCTGCCCGCGGACTACGTGATCTTTGGCGTTGGCCAGAAGCCCGAAGACACCATGGGCTTTGGCCTCGAGCTCACGCACGGCCCCTACATCGTCGCCGATGCCGAGCACAAGACCAGTGTCGAGGGCATTTTCGCCGCGGGCGACACCGTGACGGGCACCAAGAGCGTCATCGCCGCCATCGCCGAGGGCCGCGACGCCGCGAGCTCGATCGACCGCTTCTTGGGCGGCGACGGTGACATCTCGGCCGAGCTGCTCGACCCCGAGCCCGCTGAGAAGCGCCTGGGCAAGGCTGACGAGAGCTTCTACACCAAGGCAGTGCAGCCCCAGATGGCTCCCGCCGACGAGCGCAAGGGCAACTTCGACCAGTACGAGTGCCCGTTCACCGAGGACGAAGCCCGCTGCGAGGCCGGCCGTTGCCTGCAGTGCGACCTGCGCCTCACCATCACACGTCCGCGCCTGTGGAACGAATACTAAGGAGGGGAGTCATGGACTACACGATCGCAAACACCCCGGGCCAGACGACGACCTCTGCCCTGCTCAAGCAGCTCGGTGCCGACGCCTCTGAGCTCAAAGCCGTGTGGTACGCCTTCCCGCAGGCGTGCTTCGTGCCCGCCGCGCGCTTTGACGACGAGCTCACGGTCACCGCGCCGTCCCTGCGCACGTATGGCCAGGAAGACTGCATGTGCGACGCCTTGCGCGAGGTCGTGGGCGAGCTGCGCGCCGCCGACGAGTGCACCTGCACCTTTGGGCACGAGGGCGGCTACCAGCTGCACACCATCCTCAGCGACGCCTGCACCAAGAAGGGGCAGCCGTCCGACCTCGCCCTGATCCGTGACCTGGCGCCGGCCATGAGCGCCCATGCCATGTGCGACGAGGGCAAGGCCATGGCCAACGCCACGCTGCAGGCGCTCGACCTGTTCGCCAACGAGATCGAGCCGCACTTCGCCAAAAGGCAGTGCCCGACCTCGGGCTGCAAGGCCTTCCAGACCTACCACATCCTCGTGTCCAAGTGCACGGGCTGCGGCAAGTGCCTGGAAGCCTGTGAGGACGGCGCCATCATGGGCAAAGCACGCTTCGTCCACGTCGTGGACCAGCGCAAGTGCTCCCAGTGCAACCGCTGCCTGGAGGCCTGCCCCGAAGGCGCCGTGGTCACCGCCGGTGCCAAGAAGCCCAAGACGCCGCCCAAGCCCATCCCCTGCAAGCGCAAGTAGCGGATAGCTTGGCGTCAGATGAGCCATGAGGGGGCGGGGCCACGGAGCGCCGCCCCCTTTCCATGCGCGGAGCCAGCGGCGCATCAGATGGAAAGCCTGTCCATTTCGCCCATACGGCGAAGATACGTCTATCATTGATAGTGCGTCAGCCTTGCGGGCTTTCCAAGCCGCGTCACGGCTCCGCTTGCGTCTGTAGCATAACGAGGGGAGACTCTTCATATGTCAGGATTTGTCTTGTCCGCCTGCTCGACGGTCGACCTGTCGCCCGAATGGCTGCACTCCCGCAGCGTGTGCATCGTCAACTTCAACTACTGTCTGAACGGCGAGTGGCACAAGGACGACTTTGGCCAGACCATCACACCACACGAGCTCTACACGCGCATGCTGGCAGGGGAGAGCGCCACCACATCTCAGGTGGCCTTGGGCGAGTACCTTGACTACTTCCGCGGGTTCATGCAGCAGGGCAAGGACGTGCTGCACGTCACGCTCTCGTCAGGGATCTCCAGCAGCTACGGTTCCGCCTGTCTTGCGGCAGAGCAGCTGTCCAACGAGTACCCCGGGCGCACCATCTACGTGGTGGACTCGCTGTGCGCCTCCGCGGGCTACGGCCTGCTCATCGACCGCCTCGCAGACCTGCGCGACGAGGGCATGGAGCTCGAGGAGCTCCACACGTGGGCGGAGGAGCACAAGCTCGAGGTCAACCACCTCTTTTTCTCGAGCGACCTGACCTTCTTCGTCAAGGGTGGGCGCGTCTCGCCCATCGCGGGCGCCGTGGGCGGCATGCTCAAGATCTGCCCGCTCATGCACGTGGCGACCGATGGCTCGTTGCAGGTCAAAGAGAAGATTCGCACCAAGCACAAGACCAAGCTTCGCACCGTGAAGCGCATGGAAGAGCTCGCCGAGGGTGGGGCAGACTACGCACAGCGCGTGTTCATCTCGCATGCCGACTGCCTCGGCGACGCTCAGGAAGTCGCCCAGCTCGTGCAGCAGAAGTTCCCCCACATCCGCGACAACGAAGTGCACATCTTCGACATCGGCGCCACCATCGGCGTGCACACAGGCCCTGGCACGGTCGCCCTGTTCTACTGGGGCAACCCACAGCGCTGGATCGCATAATTTCGCAGGCAAGGCCCGGCGGCAGAAGCGCTGTCGCCGGGCCTTTTTGCACAAAAGGAGGTTCCCATGAGCATGCACAGGATCGCCATCGGCAACGACCACAGCGCCGTCGCCATGAAGCAGGAGATTATGGCCTATGTCCAAGCCAAGGGCATCGAGGTCGTGAACGTCGGCACCGACAGCACCGAGAGCTTCAACTATCCCATCGCAGGCTACCGCGTGGCGCGCCTGGTCGCAGACGGCGCGGTGGACGGCGGCATCCTCATCTGCGGCACGGGCGTGGGCATCGGCCTGGCTGCCAACAAGGTCGCGGGCATCCGCTGCGTGACCTGTTCCGAGCCCTATTCCGCACGCCTCTCGCGCATGCACAACAACAGCAACTGCCTGTCGTTCGGCGCACGCGTGATAGGCGTCGAGACGGCCAAAGACATCGTGGACGCCTGGTTGGGAGCCGAGTACGAGGGCGGTCGCCACGAGGCGCGCGTGGCCATGTTGGGCGAGATAGAGCAGACCCAGGCGCTTGGCGCCGCGCAGGACTAGGTGACGTGCATGCCGAGCCCACAAGGCGTCGACGATTCCCCCTGGGAGCTGCGTGAGGACGAGGAGGGCCTGGCGCTCGTGAGCGACGGGATGGTCCTGCGCGGCTCTTTCGAGCGCCTGCTGCCCCGGGTGCGGCCCGACCGCCTCTCCCGCGAGCTGCTCGTGCGTGCGGCCCGTGTGAAGGGCGTGGCCCATGCGCGGGTGGTGGACGCGACGGCAGGGCTGGGCGAGGACTCCTTCCTTCTGGCGGCCGCGGGCTGCGAGCTGCTGCTCTTCGAGCGCGACCCGCAGATAGCCGCCTTGCTGGCTGACGCGCTGCGCCGTGCGGCC
>CACXFF010000218.1 GCA_902766805.1 uncultured Coriobacteriaceae bacterium
ACCTCGTCCTGGACGACGGCGAGCCTGCGGAGGAGAGAGCGCCCAAACCACAGAAGCAGCGCAGCCGAAACGACCATCACGACGAAGTTTGCCGTCTCAACAGCCTTCAGCTGCTCGTTGATGCTCTCGTGCACCATGTCCATGTCGCCCGACGTGTACAGGTAGCAGCGCGTGTCGTCGTCGATCGCTATCGGAAGGTACACGGTGAGACGCTCTCTGCCATCGACGCTCGACTTCACGGTCTCGTAGTCGGGCAGGTCGTCTCCGCTCTCTATCATCCCCTTGAGCACGGGATGGAGCTTCGGGTCGAAAGGCCACACCTCTCCAAGCGCGTAATCATTTCCTTGTGCGGTCTTGTCGCTGTACATCCGCACTTGGAAGAGGGGAACGACGACGTCGCCGCCCTTCTCAAAGACGGCACAGCTCACGTCCTCCAGCTCAAAGGTGCTGATCAGCTGCTTGAAGCTCCTGTCGATGTCCAGGTAGCACTGCTCCGCGAAACGCCTCTGTGCGGCTGGAGGGAAGCCCTGCACCTGAGCCACGCTCACGTCATGCACGTTGCCGACGCCAAGCTCTGCCTGCATCTCCGCCACGTCGGCGCCACGCTCCCCCGCGTCATCTCTGAGATTCATCTCGGAGGCATGGCCTTGCCAATAGTCCAAGAGCCAGGGCAGGCTTTCATACTCCTGCATGCTTGTGCCCGCCTGCACCAGCACACCCAGCGAAGCTCTCTTGAGCAAGTTTATGTAGTTCTCTGTGCCGATGGACCAGGTGAAGTAGCCGACGACGATCGCCATGACGGCAAAGAGCCCCATGGCAAAGGCGCCGAACTGGGCAAGGATGCTGCCGCCCCTCTTCACCTTGTCGTCCCTTCCCTTCATTCCGCCTACCTCATTACCTCACAGCTGTATTCGGTCAGGCCAAAGAAGAACCTGCGCTGCAGCTCGTTGGCGATGACGCGCACGGGCTTGAGCTGAGCGGGGGCAGTGCCCTTGCGCTCCATCATGTCGCGATAGAGCGCATAGGTCTCGGCCTCGAGGAAGTTGAGCCGGGTGTCGCCGCAGACGCCCGTCTTGACCTTGTCGCCCATGGAGGGGTTGGCGGCAGCGAGCTCGTCCTCGAGCACCATGCGCATCTCCTTGGGCGTGGCACGCCCTGGGTTCCTGCCGATCTCCATGAAGTACTGGTAGCGCACCGGGCTGGCCTTGAGGTCGGGCCACACCGAGAAGTCGACCAGCTCGAAGCCGAGCAGCTCGGCCGTGCGCTCGGCCGCATGGCGCAGCGCCTCCTCGGTGGTCTTCTCGCCCATGATGCTCACCGTTTGGTTGATGCGGTACATGAACTCGATGGTGGGCGTGTTGTGGTAGCGGCCCACCACACGCAGCGCGTCTCCCATACGGTAGCGATAGAAGCCGCTCACGTTGGTGATGATGAGCTCGTACTCCTTCCCCTGTTCCAGGCCATCGATGGTCACGATCTGGGAGAAGTCATCGCCTGCGTCGAGCGGCAGGAACTCGTAGAACACCGAGTCGGGGATGAGCGCGGTGTCGTCGCGGTCCAGCCCGAAGGAGAACGAGAAGAAGCCCTCCGAAGCCGCGATGCCCACCTTGAGCATGGGGATGTCATCGCCCGTGTAACGCTCGCGAATCATCGAGGCGTACTGCTTGAACCCGCCCGTGCCGACGCCCATCACGAAGCTCATGTGCGGCCATACCTTGGGCACGAACGGCTCGTCGAAGCCCTGGGCAAAGATGGCGCGCAGCTCTGCGGCACGCTCGGGCATGGGCGTGAGCTCCCCCTCCAACTTCGCCCGCACCGCGGACGGAAGCTCGATGGAACTGCTGATGGTGCCCTGCTCGATGTCGTCGACGAGGAGCTCCCAGTTGTTCTCGATGTAGCGCAGCAGCTCGATGAGGTAGCTGTAGAAGGTCGCCAGCATGCCGCCAGCCCGAGCGTCCATCAGGGCGTAGCGCGCGTGCAGGTAGCGGGTGTCGGTCCCCTCCACGGGGAACAGCCCCTCGTCGGGCGAGGTGAAGAGGAAGCGCAGCTCGTCGCAGTAGCGGCGGGTCACCTTCTGAGACACGGCCCCATAGGTGGCCCCGCAGGGCAGGTGCTTCTCCTCGGCCGGGCCTTCGGCCAGGCGTATGATGCGACAGCCCATCCAGTCGTCGTCATCTATGTAGGTGCCCAAGACGCCGTACGGACCCGTCTCCCAATAGCGGTCGAAATGCTCCATGGCGCGGTCGGACATCGGGATGCGCTTGGGCGTGCCCATGGTGCCCGACGACTTGTTGTAGTGATGTATCTCCGCGGAGCTGAGGAGGTTCTGCTCGCCGTCCTCGGTCATGCGGATGATGTACTCGGCATAGTCGTCGTAGCTGGTGACGGGCACCTTGCGCTGGTACTCCTCCACCGAGCGTATGCTGGCGAAGTCGTAGAGCTTGCCGTATTCGGTGTCCTTGTTCTCATCGAGGATGCGCATGAGCAGCTCGTCGTTGTGGCGCTGCGGGTCATCGCACAGCTGCGCGAACTCCGCAAGGATCCGCTTGCCAGCCGCCACCTTGTCCTCGAGCGCACCGCGCACCGCCTCGCGCGCATCTGCGGCCCTGTCCATCACTACGCTTCCTCCTCGATGGTGAAGATCTCAGAAAACCCGGTGTCGTTGAACGTCTCGCGCATGAAGTCGTTGAGATTCTTCACGACCAGGGTACCCTGGCACTTGTCCATGCGCGTCTGCAGCGCAAGTAACACGCGCAGCCCTGC
>CACXFF010000219.1 GCA_902766805.1 uncultured Coriobacteriaceae bacterium
AAAAACTGGTTCTCTAGCGCCCAGATTCGTTCAACAGGCGTGCCAGGGGCCATCGGGCCAGCTGGCGAAGGGTTGTAGCTGCCGGACTATCCGCGCGCGGGCGCAACGACGCTGGCGTCGGCGCTTGCGTCTGCCCAGAACAGGGCGATGAGTTGCAGTGACGTTCCCACGGCGTGCAGCCGGGCGCGCCAGTCACGACGTTCGTTGTGCCGCGCGACGGCTCGTGTGGCACGCACGGGCATCGAGCGCAGGGGAGTCTCGGTGTCCGCACAGGCATGGATAAGTGCCTGCGTCCAGTCGAAGCGATCGGGCGTGCAGTCCACTGCCGTCTGATACCGCGATGCGGGAATAGCGATCAGGCCGGTATGGGCATCGCAGAGCTGCGCGACGTCCTGTTCGCCGCGTGCCGCCGACGGGCGGATGCCCAGCTGGGTATCGGTGCCGAGCACGAGGGAGTCTGCGTGGATGCGTGCGAGACAAGCGACGTGCATCACGTCGGCTGCCCGATGCTGGGCGTTCGCGTCTACGCACACGACGCCGGGGGCTTCTGGCCACAGCTCGCGCGCGAAGCGGATGCCCGTCTTGAGGGCGGCGCCGCGGCCATGGTTGACCTCGTGGTGTACGACGCGGCAGGCAATCTGTTTGAGCTTGTCAAAGAGTTCCTGGTACGAGGTGCCCGATCCGTCGTCAACCACCAGGATGCGGTGGAAACCACGTGCGCGCAGCTCGTGTACCAGCGATTCTATAAGCGTGCTATCGGGCTGGAACGCAGGGATGATGATGACATGTTGCATGACTGGTCTCCTTTCCTGCTCGATGCCGTTGACGGCATGGTAGGGGAGACCGCCTAAAGCCAACTTATGCGCCGTGCTCTTGCGCGATAAATTAAATTGTGTACAATCGAATTATCACAACACGCCGTTCTGTGCGGAGGTAGTTCAGCCCAGCGCGCCCCGATGTGGTCTTCCAGCATCACGTCACCCATGCGCGGGGCAGCGCGCCCTCGCAGTCACAAAGGGGGATTCATGTCAGAGCCTCACGCGTCCGCAGCCACGGACGACGCCGAACGCATGACCGAAGCCGAGCGCAAAGCCGCCATCGTGCGTGTGAGCGTTATCGGCATCCTCGCCAACGTCGCCCTCGCCGCGTTCAAGGCCGTCGTGGGCCTGATGTCTCGCTCCATCGCCATCGTACTCGACGCGGTCAACAACCTCTCCGATGCCGCGAGCTCGGTCATCACCATCGCGGGCACGCGCGTCGCGGGCAAGCTTCCCGACCACGACCACCCTTACGGTCACGGCCGTGCCGAATACCTCACGACCATCGTAGTGGCTGTTTTGGTCCTGTGGGCTGGCGTCACATCGCTCATAGAGTCGATTCGCCACATCATGCAGCCGGAGACGCCCGAATACGATTTCTTCACGCTCTTGATCGTGGCGGTGGCCGTGCTCGTCAAGCTCGTGCTCGGCAGCTATGTGAAGGCCCAAGGCAGGCGTCTGGGCGCCGACACCCTAGTGGCCTCGGGAACCGACGCCCTCATGGATGCCGTAATCTCCACCTCCACGTTGGTTGCGGCGGGCATCTACATCCTCTGGGGCGTGAGCCTGGAGGCCTACCTCGGCGCCATCATCTCGCTCGTGATCCTGAAAAGCGGCGTGGACATCCTGCGCGAGGCCACGTCGAAGATTTTGGGCGAGCGCGTAGATGCCGACGTCGCCCGCGCCGTGCGTCAGGTCGTGTGCGCGGTGCCCGAGGTGCGCGGCGCCTATGACCTGATCCTCAACGACTACGGTCCCCAGCGCCTGCAGGGTTCGGTGCATGTGGAAGTCGATGAACGCCTCACCGCACGCGAAATCGACAAGATCACGCGCGAGATTCAGAACAAGGTCATGACCGAGACAGGCGTGATCCTGCATACGGTGGGCGTTTACTCCACGAACACTTCTGAGGACTCGCAGACGGCGGCCATCCACGCCGCACTCAACGAGCTCGTGGCCGAGCACGAGCATGTGCTGCAGATCCACGGTCTGTACGTGGACGAAGAGCTCAAGGGCGCGAACTTCGACCTGGTCGTGAGCTTCGATGCGCCGGACCGTGAGGCGCTGCGCGACGACATCCTCGCGCACATGCATGACCGCTTCCCGGACTATTCCTTCGTTGCGATTCTCGACTCTGACATCGCGGACTAGCGCGTAGGGGTGCCACTGCGGCAGCGCGTCCGTGTTACCAAAAAGACCACGTCTTTTTGGTAACACGCCCCGCGCCGAACGCCCCGCGCCGAACGCCCCGCGCCGAACGCCCCGCGCCGCACCACGCAGCC
>CACXFF010000220.1 GCA_902766805.1 uncultured Coriobacteriaceae bacterium
CGGCGCAGGACGAGGAGGCCAAGGCGCGCGAGGCTGCGCACCAGGCCGCTCTCGAGGACGCCTTTGCCAAAGGCCGCGAGGCGAGCGCGCACTTCGTCGAGTCTGCCAAGGCCGCCTTTGCCGCCGCCCAGATCATCGGCGGCGAGGTCGCGAGCTACATCGGCGAGGCCATCGCCGGCAACGAGGCCGCTTCCAAGGCCGTCGACGCCGCTGTGGAAGCGGCCGGCCAGGCGGCCAAGACCGGCGGCGAGCTGTTCGCCGAAGCCCAGGCCCGTGGGGCCGAGGCCGCGCAGCACCTGAGCGAAGTGCTGTCCCAGCGCCAGCAGTCCGACACGGCAGAGGCCATCAACGTCGAGGTGACCAACGAGGAAGAGCCCGCTACGGCTGCCGAGCCCGAGCCCAAGCCCGCCGAGCCCGAGGATGCCGAGCCCGCCGAGTAGAGCTGCGACTGCAGCACCCGTGCCACCCTCAAGCCCGCCTTGGGGGTGGCACACTTCCAAGACGCATGTGCCACCTTCAACCTGTGCTTGAGGGTGGCACACTTGTCTTAGAGAGAAATGTGCCATTTGGACGGAGGGGGAGACGAGATGGAGAAGCACGGAACCGAACGCCTGGAGACGGAGAGGCTGGTGCTGCGGCGCTTCACGCAGGATGACGTTGCGGCGATGTATGCCAACTGGGCGAGCGACCCGCAGGTCACGCGCTACCTCACCTGGCCGCCTCATGCGAGCGTGGAGGCCACCCGTGCAGTCTTGGCCCAATGGGAGACCCAATACGCCGACCCAGGCTTCCTACAATGGGCCATCGTGCCGCGTGGGCTGGGCGAACCGATCGGCTCCATCTCGGTCGTGCGCTGGCGAGACGAGGTGGAGCAGGCGGAGTTCGGGTACTGCATCGGGAGGGCCTGGTGGGGCCAAGGCTACACGAGCGAGGCCCTGGCCGCCGTGCGCGACTACCTTTTCGATCGCGTTGGGATCCGCCGCCTGCAAGGCTGCCACGCCAGCGACAACCCCGCGTCGGGGGCGGTGATGCGCAAGTGCGGCTTGGCCTACGAGGGCACGCTGCGCGGCGCGGACCGCAACAACACCGGCGTCTGCGACATGTGCGTCTACGGCATGCTGCACGACGACCCGCGCTGACGGGGAGCTGACCGCGGCAAAGACGGTTCTTGGCGAAGACGCGGGGCAGCTTCTGCGCTCGTCCGAGAGGCGGGAGAGGGATGCCGCGGCCGTCCGTTTGTCGCAGTCGGGGGGCCATCTCGTCAGATTGCGCGTATGATGAAGCGAGGCCGAACAGGCGGGGTCCCGACAGCGGGGGAGGAGCATATGGATCTATACGACGTCATAGTCATTGGCGCGGGCGTATCCGGCTGCGCCGTGGCGCGCGAGCTGGCGCGACGCGACGCGCGCGTGCTCGTGGTGGAGCGCGCCGACGACGTGTGCTGTGGCACGTCCAAGGCCAATTCGGCCATCGTTCACGCGGGCTTCGACGCCCAGCCTGGTTCGCTCATGGCCAAGCTCAACGTCGAGGGCAATCGGCTCATGTACGAATGGGCCCAGGAGCTCAACTTCGGCGTGATCCCAGTCGGCTCGCTTGTGGTGTGCGTAAGCGAGGACACGCGCGACGGCCTCACCGCGTTGCTCGAGCGTGGACGCGCCAACGGCGTGCCTGACCTGCGCATCATTGAGCGCGACGAGCTCGTGCAGATGGAGCCCAACATCGCCGACGAGGCCGTCGCGGCGCTCTGGGCGCCCACGGGCGGCATCGTGGACTGCTTCGGCCTCACGATTGCCCTGGCCGAGAACGCCGTGGCCAACGGCGTGGAGTTCGCCTTCAACCAGCAGGTCGTCGACGTGCGCCGTGACGGCGACGCGTGGCTGGTCGTCACGCCGCAGGCGACGTTGCGTACCCGTGCCGTGGTCAACGCCGCGGGCGTCTACGCGGACGACATTCACAACCTGGTCGCGCAGCCCGACGACGCCCTGCGCATCGTGGCCCGCAAGGGCGAGTACTACCTGCTCGACACCACCGCGGGCGCCCACGTGCGCCACACCGTCTTCATGCTGCCCAGCGCCATGGGCAAGGGCGTGCTCGTGAGCCCCACGGTTCACGGCAACCTCATCGTTGGCCCCACCGCGCTCGACGTGGACGACAAGGAGGCCACCAACACGACGCCCGACGGCCTGGCGCAGGTCGCGTCCAAATGCTCGCTCACGGTGAAGGACGTGCCGCTGCGCGAGGTCATCACCACTTTCGCTGGGCTGCGCGCTCATCAGGACGCCCACGACTTCCGCATCGGCGAGGTCGCCGGTGCGCCGCACTTCTACGACTGCGCGGCCATCGAGAGCCCCGGCCTCACGAGCGCGCCGGCCATCGGCGTGATGGTGGCGGGCCTGGTCGCCGACGGCCTGGGCTTGGCAGACAAGCCCGCGGGCGCCTTCGACCCCACGCGCCCGGGCTATGCCAACCTCAACATCATCGACTTCGACGCCTGGGGGAGGCTCTGTGAGCAGGACCCGGCCTATGGCAACATCATCTGCCGCTGCTGTCGCGTGAGCGAGGCGCAGATCGTGGACACCATTCACCGCAATCCGGGCGCGCGTTCGCTCGACGCGGTCAAGCGTCGCACGGGCGCCACGATGGGGCGTTGCCAGGGCGGATTCTGCACGCCGAAGATCATGGAGATCCTGGAGCGTGAGCTGGGCATGGACGCGCGCGAGATCACCAAGCGCGGCCCTGGCTCCGAGCTCGTGCTCGGCCTCAACAAGGACGCGGTCGCCGACCCGTCCGCCAAGGAAGGGGGCGAGGCATAAGATGGGCAACAGCATCGAGAAGCGCGCCATCGTGATCGTGGGCGGCGGCCCTGCCGGCCTTGCGGCTGCCGTGGCCGCCCATGAGGCGGGCGAGCGCGACGTGCTCATCCTGGAGCGCGACACCCAGCTGGGCGGCATCCTCAACCAGTGCATCCACAACGGCTTTGGCCTGCACACCTTCCACGAGGAGCTCACCGGTCCCGAATACGCCGCACGCTACGTCGCCCAAGTCGACGAGCTGGGCATCGAGCGCCGCCTGGGCACCATGGTCCTGGACATCTCCGAGGACCGCGTGGTCACGGCCGTGAGCGCCACGGACGGCATCACCCGCATCCAGGCGGGTGCGGTGATTTTGGCCATGGGCTGCCGTGAGCGCCCGCGCGGCGCGCTCGCGATCCCCGGTTACCGCCCTGCCGGCATCTATTCGGCCGGCACCGCACAGCGCTTGGTGAACATCGAGGGCCAGCTGCCGGGGCGCGAGGTCGTGATCCTGGGCTCGGGCGACATCGGGCTCATCATGGCGCGTCGCATGACCTTCGAGGGCGCGCACGTACAGTGCGTGGCGGAGATCATGCCGTACTCGGGCGGCCTCAAGCGCAACATCGTGCAGTGCCTGGACGACTTCGGCATCCCGCTGCTGCTCTCCCACACCGTGGTGGACATCGAGGGGCGCGACCGCGTGGAAGCGGTGACGATCGCCGAAGTGGACGAGCGCATGAAGCCTATCCCCGGCACCGAGCGCCGCTATCCCTGCGACACGCTGCTGCTCTCGGTCGGCCTGCTTCCGGAGAACGAGCTCTCCCGCGAGGCGGGCGTGGAGCTGTCGGGCGTTACCCGCGGCCCGGTGGTCAACGAGCGCCTGGAGACGAGCGTGCCCGGCGTCTTTGCCTGCGGCAACGTGTTGCACGTGCACGACCTCGTGGACTTCGTGAGCCAAGAGGCTGCCGCGGCGGGACGCTCGGCGGCGGCCTACGTTGCGCGCGGGGAGGACGCAGCGGCGCAGCGCGTGGACATCGTGGCCACGGACGGCGTGCGCTACACGGTGCCCGCCTACCTGAGCGGCAGCGACCTCGACCAGGACGTCACGCTGCGCTTCCGTGTGGGCGGCGTGTTCCGCGACCGCTACGTGAGCGTTTACCTGGACGACGAGCGCGTGCGCCACGCCAAGAAGCGCATCCTCACCCCCGGTGAGATGGAGCAGGTCGTGATCAAGGCCGACCAGCTGCGCGAGCGTGCCCCGCACACGGTGACCGTCAAGCTCGAGGAGGAGTAGCCATGGCACAGACCAGAGAGCTCACCTGCATTCGCTGCCCCATGGGCTGCGCGCTCACGGTGGAGCTGGATGACAGCGGCGCCGTCACGTCCGTCACGGGCAACTCCTGCCCCAGGGGCGCCCAATACGGCCGCGACGAAGTGACCAACCCCGTGCGCACGGTGACCACGAGCATGCCAGTGGTCGGCGCGTCGCACGCGCACATGGTGAGCGTCAAGACCCAGACCGACGTGCCCAAGGGCAAGGTCTTCGACGTCATCGCCGCGCTGGCCGGCCTCACGGCCCAGGCGCCGGTGGCCATCGGCGACGTGCTCGTCCACGACGTGGCGGGCACCGGGGTGGACGTCGTTGCCACGAGCAACGCGCGCTAGGGCCCATGGCGACGATGCCGACACAGGGGCCGCTGACGGCGGAGCTGCTCGAGCAGCTGCTCTCCTCCTCATCGCCCCAAGCGTATCTCTCGGCCGCGCCCCTCGATGGGCGTGGCCTTGCCGACTATGCGCGCGAGCTGCTCGAGGCCCACGGCACCACGCGGGCCCAGGTCATCCGCGCTGCGGGGCTCAACACCACCTACGGCTACCAGATCTTCCAGGGCGAGCGCTCCCCGCGCCGTGACCAGCTCATCATGCTGGCCTTTGGGCTGGGCTGCACGCTGGACGAGGCACAGCGCCTGCTGCGCTATGCAGGGCATGCCGAGCCGTGGTGCAAGCAGCGCCGCGACGCAATCGTCATCTTCTGCCTGGACCGCGGCATGTCGCGCGCCGAGTGCGACGATGAGCTGTACCGCCTGGGCGAGCCGACCCTGCTGACGGGTGAGTGACGTGGACGGGCAAGGGCAGGACGAGCTGCTGGACGCCATCGAGCTCGACGACTCGTTCACGCTCGTGCGCGTGCTGGCAGAGACGCCGGGCGGTCGGACCGAGCTCGTGCGGCGTTCCGGCGCCACGGACCTGCTGGTGCGCAAGCGCATGCCGACGGCGCTTGCCAACGAGTCGGCCTGGCGCGCGTTGGAAGACGTGAGCCATCCGCGGCTCCCTCGGCTGAGGGAGTTGTACTGGCTGCCGGACGTCCTGGTGGCGATCTACGACTTCGTGCCGGGGCGCAGCCTGCGCGACCTCGTGGCCGAGCGGGGCTGCATCACGCCGGCCGAGGCCGTGGCTTGGCTGCTCGACGTGTGCGACGCGGTGGCCGCCCTGCACGACGCGGGCGTGATCCACCGCGACCTCACGCCTGGCAACGTGGTGATAGGCGCGGATGGTGCGCATGTGGTGGACCTCGGCATCGCGCGCCTCGCCAGCGAGGACGCCACGCGCGACACCACCACGCTGGGGACCTTCGGCTTCGCAGCGCCCGAGCAGTTCGGCTTCGCCGCGACCGACGCCCGCTCTGACGTGTACTCCCTGGGACGGCTCCTGGGGTATCTGCTTACGGGGGCCGATCCCGGCCAGCAGGGCTTCGCCGCGGCCTTGGCCGACGAGGCGCTGGTGGACCCGGCGCTGCGTGCCGTCATCGAGCGCGCGTGCGCGTTCGAGCCCAGCGAACGCTACCAGAGCGTGTGGGAGCTGTCCTTGGCGTTGCGCGCCACGCTCCCAGGGCAGGAGCCGGATGCCTCCCGCGATGACGCTCTGCAAGAGCGTGAGGGCGGTGCGTCCCATCGGCGGGCGACCGCGCGGGAGGAGCCTGCCGTTCCGCGTCGGCAG
>CACXFF010000221.1 GCA_902766805.1 uncultured Coriobacteriaceae bacterium
ACGGTCTACGGCACGTACGTGGCGGCCATCGACGGCTTGGCCGAGATGGCGCACGGTCCAATGAGCGGCTGGGTGTACGCGATTGACGGCGTGGAGCCCAACGTGGCTGCCTCGGGGCGCGTCATGCGTGACGGCCAGACGCTCGTCTGGACCTATGTGAACGTGGAGGCCTGAGATGGCGGCCAGATCGGCGTGTGACGCCCTGCTCCAACGTGTTGCCGCGGCGCCGAACGTCACCCGCCCCGCCGCGCGGCCGGTGGACGCTGTGCTTGCCGACTCTCTTGCGCGGCCGGCGGAGCCCGCTCAGCCTGACCCAGCGCCGGCTGCGCCCGTCCACCTCGATCCCTTCGCCACGCTGCACGTGGCGGTGCCGCTGCTCTACTACGGTGGCGTGCTGCTGCTCAGCATGTGCGCGGTGCAGCCGGTCCTCGTGGCGCTCTCGCTTGTGGCGGCGCTCACCTGCTCGTGTGCGTTGCGCGGGACCAAGGCCACCCTGCGTGGTTTGGCGCCCCAGCTGCCCTTGGCCCTGCTCATCACCTTGGCCAACCCGCTCTTCACCGCGCAGGGTTCGACGCTCCTGCTGCGCGTGGGGCCGTTGGCCGTCTATGCGGAAAGCCTGCTCTACGGGGCGTGCATGGGCATGCTGCTCATGGCGGTGTTCACGTGGTTTGCCTGCGCGGGCGTGAGCTTGGGCGTGGACCGACTCCTGGGGCTGGGCGACGGAGGCTTGCCGACCGTCGTGCTCATGGTCTCCATGGTGGCGCGCCTCGTTCCACAGCTCGTGCGCAGGGGCGGCCAAGTGGTGGACGCGCAGCGTGCCTGCCAGCCGGATAGTGCGTCACGGGGCGCGGCTCCCTACCTGCGCGCGTCGGGCGTGTTGGTGGGTTGGGCACTCGAGGACTCGCTGCAGACGGCCGACGCGATGCTTGCGCGCGGCTGGGGCGCGGCTCCACGCCGCACGACCTATGCGCGCGAACGCTGGGGCGTCCGTGACGTCGTCTGGCTCGTGGGCCTGGGCGTCTGCCTTGCGGGCGTCGGCTTCCTCGCGTGGGTTGCCACGACCCAATACGCGTTCTATCCCACGACCACGCGCCTCGTGGCCTGGTGGGGATATGTGCCCTATCTCGTCTTTTTGCTGGTGCCCCTGTGGCTCGAGCTGGCCGAAAGGAGGCGTTGGCGATGAGCGAGAGCCTGCTCTCCCTGCGCGCCGTGAGCTTCACGTACCCGGCTGTCGGTGATGCGCCCGCGTCCGCCCCCGTGCTGAAGGACTGCTCGCTCGAGCTGCCTGCGGGGGCGTTTGGCCTGCTCTGCGGAGCCACGGGCTCGGGCAAGTCCACGCTGCTGCGCCTGGCCGTGCCCGCGTTGGTCCCTACGGGCACGCTGGAGGGCTCCGTGCGGGTTGCGGGCATCGAGGTGCGGAGCTTGGGGGCGGCCGACGCCGCGCAGCTCGTGGGCTACGTGGGACAGGACCCGTCGGCACAGGTGGTCTGTGACAGCGTGTGGCATGAGGTCGCCTTTGGCCTGGAGAACCTGGGCGTCGAACGGGGCCTCATACGCCGGCGCGTGGCGGAGGCCATGAGCTTCCTGGGCCTGAGCCATCTCTACGACCGGCGGGTGGACGAGCTGTCGGGGGGAGAGCGCCAGCTGGTGGTCCTCGCGTCGGTGCTCGCGCTGCGCCCGCGCCTGTTGTTGCTCGACGAGCCCACCTCGATGCTGGACGCGGTCGCCGAGCACGCCTATGCGCACGCGCTGTTCCGGATGAACCGCGAGCTGGGGGTCGGCGTGCTGCTCGCCACGCACCGGCCCGGCGCGTTGGGGGAGTACGCGACCTGCGCTTGGGAGCTGCGCGATGGTGATGTCCAGCCGCGCGCGCTGGCCGATGTGACCGGTTCCTGCGCGTACGAGATCGCTGACGACGCGCACGGGGCGTATGCGCCTGACGGGGCGCAGGGCTTGGTGGCGGATGCCTCTGCCCCTCCCGCCCTGTGGGCACGCGACGTGTGGTTCCGCCATGGCGCGCAGGCTCCTTGGGCGCTGCGTCGCTGCAGCCTGCGCGTCGCCCAAGGTAGCGTGCATGCCCTGGTGGGCGGCAACGGGGCGGGCAAATCCACGCTGTTGGCACTGGCGGCGGGCCTACGCGTGCCCGAACACGGTCGCGTGGAGCTCGCGCCGGGGGTGCGCGGCTCCTGTGCGCTGCTGCCGCAGGACCCGTTGGCGCTCTTTGCCTGCGATACGGTGGACGAAGAGCTCATGGAGTGGTCCCAGGCGAGCGACTACACGCGTCCCACTGCTCTGACCTGCGCGTATGATGTCGGCTTGCTCGTTTCGGCGGATGGGAGCGCAGATGCCGACGTGGCCTTGCTCGCGCGCAACCCGCTGGACCTGTCGGGCGGACAGCGCCAGCTGCTCGCGTTGGCCAAGCTGTTGGTGCTGCGCCCGCGCCTTCTCTTGCTGGATGAGCCGACCAAAGGCTTGGACGTCGCGGCGGCGACCAGCGTTGCCGCGACCATCCGGCGCGTGCGCTCCTATGCGGCCTCGATCGTGATAGCCACCCACGATTTGGCGCTCGTGCGTGCGGTGGCCGACGAGGTCACGCTGCTCTTCTGTGGCGAAGACGCGGCGACGCTGCCGCCGGAGGACTTCTTTGCCGACACGCTGCTCTGGAGCGAACGCTGATGGG
>CACXFF010000222.1 GCA_902766805.1 uncultured Coriobacteriaceae bacterium
GAACCACAGCACGGACTGCCACACGGGCATGCGCCACACATAGAAGAACGGGTACGGCCCCTCGAAGACGCGCAGGATGTTGCACGTGTACGCCACGATTGCATAGAGCAGCGTCGGCAGGAGCGCCACGAGCGAGTCACGTTTGGTCGGCAGCGGGTCGGCTTCGTAGAACACGTAGCTCACGAAGGTGAGCAGCGGGCCGAGGAAGTGCGTGATCGGCCTGTGGGCGACGATGAACATCTCGCGGAAGCCGTCGCCGCCGATCGCATACACCGCCGGCATCAGCACGAGGAGCACCACGACGAAGGTCATGAGCTGCGTGCAACAGGCCCAATGCTTGAGCCCATGCGCGCGCTCGGCGCCCGCGCCGCGCAGGTTGGCCACGATGCACAGCAGCGCCGCGACGGCCGCGAGCGCGTTGGAGCATTGGGTGTAGAACTGGAACATCCCGAACTGCAGCTCGAGGAAGCGCCGCACGAGCGCCCAAGCCTCCACCGCCAACAGGATGACGTTGAGCGCGGTGTCGACCCGCAGCGCCCGTTCCTTGCCCAGCACGCCCATCGCCCGCTCCCCTCTTCCACCCCGATGCCGCACCTTGTTACCGCGGAGCCAAAGGCCCTACGGTAACAAGGGGGTCGGTGTTACCGCAGAGCCGAAGGCTTCCAAGTAACAAGGGTGCTAGCGCTCGGCGACGACGGACAGGCCGTGCTCGGTGAGCGCCGTCTTGATGAGCTCGATCTGCGCGCGGTCGCGGGTCTCGAGCCCCACGCGCAGGATGCAGTCGGAGATGGGCAGGCTCGGGTCGAAGCGGTCGTAGTCCACCGACACCACGTTGGCCCCGCATTTGGCGATCAGGCTGCTCACCAGCTCGAGCTGGCCGGGCTTGTCGGTGAGGGCGATGGACAGCTCGGCGTTGCGCCCGCTCATCACCAGGCCGCGGGTGATCACGCGCGACAGGATGTTGACGTCGATGTTGCCGCCCGAAACGACGGCCACCACGCGTTGGCCCTCCAGCGGCAGCTTGCCGAACATGCAGGCCGCCACGCTCACGGCGCCGGCGCCTTCGGCCACGACCTTCTGGCGCTCGAGCAGCGCGAGGATCGCGGCGGCGATCTCGTCGTCGGTGACGGTCACGATCTGGTCCACGTACTGGTTGACCATGTCGTAGGTGATGGTGCCCGGCGTCTTGACCGCGATGCCGTCGGCGAAGGTCGCCACGTGGTCGAGCGTCTGCCACTGGCCGGCGAGGACCGCGCCCACCATGGACGCCGCGCCGTCGGCCTGCACGCCATAGACCTTGACGTGCGGATTGAGGTTCTTGATCGCGCAGGCCACGCCCGAGATGAGGCCGCCGCCGCCCACGGGCACCACCACGGCGTCCACGTCGGAGAGCTGGTCGAGGATCTCCAGGCCAATGGTGCCTTGGCCCGCGATGACGTCCTCGTCGTCATAGGGGTGCACGAAGGTCGCGCCCGTCTCGGCGGCCACCTTCTCGGCGTAATCGTGCGCGTCGTCGTAGGTACCGGGCACCAGGCGCACCTCGGCACCCAAGCGGCGGGTGTTCTCGACCTTCATGATGGGCGCGCCGTCGGGCATGCACACGATGGCGTGCACGCCGGCCTTGGTCGCCGCCATGGCCACGCCCTGCGCGTGGTTGCCCGCACTGCAGGTGATGATGCCGGCTGCCTTCTGCTCGTCGCTCAGCTTGGAGATCATGTAGCTGGCACCACGCAGCTTGAACGAACCCGTGACCTGCAGGTTTTCTGTCTTGAGGTGCAGGTCCATGCCGGGCACGAGCGTGGGCGCGGCGATGATGTCGGTCTTGCGGGCGATGTCGCGCAGCACGTAACTGGCGTGGTAGATCTTGTCGAGCGTGAGCATGGGATTCCTTTCGCCGAGCGCCTCTGTGCGGGCGCAGCGCTCACGATTGTACGGCGCGAATGTTGCGTGCTCGTGGCACGATTTGGGGAGGGTGCGGGGGTGAGAGCCAACGGGACGCGGGGGCGTGGAGTGCGGGTGGCAATGGGTGTCGGAGCCAATGGGCCGCTGGGCCAACGGGTCGCGGGGCCTAGTTGAGCTCGGCATCCGCCAACCCCGAACGACGGCAGGCAATCGCCGACGGTTCGCAGGGATCGATGGTCGCCGGAGACGGGTTGGGCACGCGGCGCGCGGCGCTCGGCAACTTGGCGCGCGGCGGTTGGGCACGCGGCGGTTGGGCACAGGGCGTCCGCCAAACCCTAGCGCGTGACCTTCATGTCCTGTTTGCGCTGGTACATGCGGGCGTCGGCACGCGCGAGCGTTTCGGCGGGCTCCTCGGCCTCACGATGGGACGCATGACCGACAGCCAACGACACGCGCTCCCAATCCTCGAGCCCCTCCTGCGTCGCGAGCTGCTCACAGCGGGCCTCTATCTGGGCGATGCCGCTCTTCACCACGTCATGGTCGGCCGCGCTGGCCACGACCACGAACTCGTCACCGCCCACGCGATACACCGGCAGCCCGCCAAAGGCCGCCTGCATCTCGGCAGCGGCGGCCTGCAGGTACGCGTCGCCCGCCTCGTGGCCGTGCTCGTCGTTGATCTTCTTCAGGTTGTTGGCGTCCAGCATCACAAAAGCAAAGGCACCGGCCTCGGCCTGCCCGTCGAGCCCGTCGAGCGCCTCAGAGAACGCCATCTTGTTCAACAGGCCAGTCAGCGCATCGCAGCGCGCGAGCTGCTCATTGAACTTGACCTGCCGACGCAGCTCCTCCACCGTGGCTTTGTACGAGACGACCAGGCTCGCGAGCTCCTCCGTCTCGGTCTCCAGGATGTTCACGTCCAAGTGGCCCTCCGCGACCTGCTTGGCCGACTCGGTGAGCTGGTAGAGTGGCCGCAGCACGCGTTTGATGCTGCCGAGCACGATGGTCAGGAAGAGCAACGACGCAGCGATGGTGGTCAGCGTCAGCATCGCGATCAGGCGGTTGCGGTCGCCGTAGATCTCGTTGGCGTCCACGCACAGCGCGAGACGCATGCCGTTGCGCAGCACGTGGAAAGCCATGCGCTTGTCAGCGCCGCCATAGCGGTAGGCCACGATGTCTTTGGTCGTGCCGGTCGCGATGGCCTGGTCGACCTCGGGAATCTCCTCGTCGTCGTCCGAGAGGTTGGTGCCAAAGGGAATGGCGGGGTGGTACATCACGTTGCCCTGCGCGTCGGTGAGGAAGCCGTAGCCCGTCTCGTAGCGCGAAAACGACTGAACCTCGCTCTCCACCACGGCGAAGTCCACGCCCATGCCCACGACGCCCACGAACGCGCCATCGATCATGATGGGCCGGATGTAGGTGATCATGCGCGGCAGGCCATCGTTGGCCGAGAAGGGCTCGACCCAGATGTCCTTGCCCTCCATCAGCTGCTGTGCGTCCCAACCTAGCTCGTCAGCCGATGTGCCTTGGGGAAAGAGCTCCATGCC
>CACXFF010000223.1 GCA_902766805.1 uncultured Coriobacteriaceae bacterium
CACGTGTGGCCCACGCGCTTCGACGTGGCTCCCGACCTGCGCTTCGTTGCTATCGCCCCGCCCTATCGCGTACTCACGAGTGAGGCGCGGCGCGTGCTGCCCGCATCGGTGGATCGCGCGACCTGCGTCTGGCAGATGGGCCGCTGCGTGGCCACGACCGAAGCGCTCACCACCGGCAACATGGAGCTGCTCTCCGCCGCCTGCGAAGACCGCCTGCACGAGCCGTACCGCGCCTTGCTCATCGAGGACTTCGAAGCCGTGCGCACCTGCGCGCTCACCGCCGGGGCCAGCGCGTTCTTCATCTCGGGCAGCGGTGCCACGATGATGGCCGTCGTCCGAGGCGACAGCGCGGCAGACGCGGTGGCACAGGCAGAACGCCTGCGCTTCCCCGACTTCTGGGTAAGGACCTGTCGTGCGCTCCCCGAGGGGACCCGCGTGGTGGAGATCGCCTAGCCCTCTAGCCCTGTGCTCGCCTCGTCAGGCAACCGGGCACGCGGGTTGTCCGCAGTGCAGTCCTACAGCAAGATGCGTGCCAGCTCGGCCGCATCGCTCGCAACGGCACAGGCACCCGCCGCCGCAAGCTCTCCGGGCTGGCTCGTCCCGAAGTCCGCGCCCACGCAGGGCACGCCCACGCTCGCAGCGCCCTCCACGTCGTAGAAGCGGTCGCCGATCATCACGCAGTCGTCGGCCCGGACGCTCAGCTCTTGGAGGACGTGGCCGATGACCTGCTGCTTGTTCACGCGCTCAGGGTGGATGGCGCCCACCACCAGCACGAACAGCTCGCGCAGGCCTGCCTCGTCCACCATCGCGTCCAGCTTGTGCTGGCGCTTGGAGCTCGCCACCACCAGGGTCTTACCCGCTTCCGACAGGCTCACGAGCAGCTCGCGTGCGCCCGGGAAGAGCGGGCGCGCCTCAGGGCCCAGCTCGTCATAGATTCCGTGGTAGATATCGGAGATCTCGCGCGCCTCTTGCTCGCTCACACCATAGACCTCACTGAAGGCGTACGGGAAGGTAGGTCCCGTGAGGCGCGAGAGGTCGCCGAGCTCGGACTCTGCCATGCCCCAGCGCAGCAGCGCCGTGCGAGCCGTGGCCATGATGCCGGCGCGCGTGTCGCACAGCGTCCCATCCCAGTCGAAGAGCAGCGTGCCTCGCGTGCGCGGGTCGACCGCCGCCAGCCGCGCACGCCGCTCGTCGCTCACGCGCCCGGCACTCGAGACGGGCGTGACGGTCGTCGGGCGCCAATACTGATCCATGGGGCTTCCTTTCCGTGCAAAAACCTGGTGCATTCCTACCACCCCAGCGGCAAGACGCGGAAGGCCGACTCAATAGATTGCACTCGATGGCTTCTCGCCAATCGCCAAGTGGGCTTTTGCAAAAACGAGTCCATCGAGTGCGAAGTAGCTATTTTAGCTAGATTGCACTCGATGGGCCGAAACCCGTAAATGCCCAGTTAGCCGCGAGGAAGGAAGCGTCGAGTGCAAACTATCGCGCGCACGTCGACCCCGTCTCCTCCTTCCGGAACCGCGTCAAAGGCAATTCGAGGCGGCAGCCGCTAGCCCAGCGCGCCCTTGAAGGCCGCGAGCAGCTCGTCAAACTCCTCGAAGGCCGGCAGGTCGGGGTTGTCAGCCATGATCTGCGGCGTGCTGCGGAAGAGGAAGCCCGCCTTGGACGCGCGGATCATCGCGAGGTCGTTGTACGAGTCGCCCGTGGCGATGGTCTCGAAGCCGATCGACTGCAGGCCGCGCACCGTCGTGAGCTTGGACTCAGGACAGCGCATGCGGATGCCCTCCACCATGCCGTCGTCGCCCACCACGAGCTCGTTGCAGAAGATCGTGGGCCAGCCGAGCTTGCGCATGAGCGGCTGAGCAAAGACGTCGAACGTGTCAGAGATGATGATGGCCTGACAGGTGGCACGCAGCTCATCCAGGAACTCTTTGGCGCCGGGCAGAGGGTCGATCGTGGCGATAACGTCCTGGATCTCCTTCAGCCCAAGACCATGCTCGCGCAGGATGCCGATGCGCCATGCCATGAGCTTGTCGTAGTCGGGCTCGTCACGCGTGGTGCGCCTCAGCTCGGGAATCCCACTAGCCTCGGCGAAGGCAATCCAGATCTCTGGGACGAGCACGCCCTCCATATCCAAGCACGCGATGTCCATCAGCAGCTCCCCTCTTTGAACAATTCACAAACCTGCGCTGCACGACCTCCATACTACGGTAAGGTGGACAGGCACGGCCAACAAATCGTCCGCACGCAACGAGAGCGCAACCACCCTTCGTCCGCACCCAGACGATCGGATGGCACGCGGCGTCGAAAGGACTAGCATGAAGGTCTTTCCCTTTGTCTG